>JALGZG010000278.1 GCA_025782345.1 bacterium
CATCGAGGCTTCGCCAGGGCCGGTTACCGTCGTGTATGTCGCCTCAGCGGGCACAAACAGCGCGCACTCAGCCCAGACTCCAGCATCCGCGATGGCCCCGGCGATGTCCACCCCAACAACCTGCTGTTTGGGATACTCCAAGGTTGTGTGGACGTCCACAGTGCCAAGTGTGTCGGCAGGAGTAACGTTCACTGCAGATGGCAGCGGCCAGTCATCTGGTCCGTACACGTAAGATACGGAGCAGTCGTACCCCAGGAGCTCTCTTGTGATTCTCAATCCGATGCTCGCTGTGTCCTGCGGGCGCTCATCCGGGAGGATCACCTTGTCTGTCAGGGTTCTGAGACTGAGCTCGGGAGGGAGTGGGAAGGACGCGGGGGTCTGCCAGCTTGAGGAGGGAGATCTGGCCGGCGTGAAGACCGGGACGACCACGCCGGTGACTATGAAGTCGCCGGGGTAGTAGTCGACGCGGACCGCCGTCGTTGGTATCTTCCGGCCGAGATCCAGGATGTCCTCGAAGTCGTCCGGGTTCAGATTGTCGACGACGTTCAACTTGTCGGCGGTGCCCCAGGCGACTCGCTGTTTGCCGATTCGAACGTCCATGTTGTCGAGCATGAGCCCGTACACATCGACGTAGGCCTCATACATCTCAAGACGCCAGGGTTGGATGTGATCGGTGTCCTGGAGATCAGCCAATGACTGCACGTCGGGGAAGCCCGAGTACCGGACGCGCGACTCGGAATGGAACACTGCGCCCTGATGTCGGACGTCGAGCTTCAGACCAAGCTGGACCTCGTTCCACGTGTAGCCGTCGTCCCCTCCTGGACGCCAGCGGTTGTCCGTTGTGAGCACCCCGCCGAGCTCCGGCGTCCCCTGAGCGGAGCCGGCCAGGAGCGTGGTGGCGACCAGAGCTGCAACAAGTGCCTTCGCGTGGTTCATCTGCGTTCCTCGTTCCCTGTCTTGATTCCCCAAGGTTGTTGCAGCCCCGCCGGTTCGATCAGATCAGAAGCGCTTCAGATAGCGCTGCGTGAACTGCTTGTCCGGGATGCTCTGATCGTGGACGACGTCCTCGAGAGCTTGTCCGGGATGCTCTGATCGTGGACGACGTCCTCGAGATTCATGATCGTCTTGTGCTTGTCCTGAACGTCTTCCATCTTGATGTGGTGCGGCGTCAGGTAGCCGTCGATTCGCCTCACGTCGGTCTGGGTCATGATCTTCAGAAGCAGCCCGGGTCGGTCGTAGAACTCGACTTTGTCGGGCAGCATGGTCGTCTTGTCCACCCACATGACCAACCTGCTGTAGTCGATCTCCGACTCCTCATTGGGCACGAGTTCCAGCACGTAGTGGGTGTCCGTCTCCTCCTTGAGGGCCGGTGTGTAGTTCTTGACGTAGTCGGTCTGGGCCATATCGTCGTAGGTGAAATCTGTACCCATGAAGTTCTCGTTCTTGACGTGGGAGGCAATGCGTCTCACCTTGGCGAACGCCGGCATGTAGATGTACATGAGGTCGTCCTCCAGTGCCAGGAAGCCGACGCCGCGCACATCGGCGGGCGACAGGAAGCGGATGAGTCGCCTGTCCTTACCCTTCTGCAGGATGCTCAGCTCGCGTGTCTTCTTACCACCCTCGGCGTCGATGAGAGTCATCGAGAGATGCACCTCCCGGTCGGCCGGAGCGTTCAGGGTGTCCTCCACTGCCTGCAGGATCTCCACCGGGGCCATCGCTCCGGCGGTCTGGGTCGCTGCTGCAAGCACGAGCACGGCGAGTACGATGGATCGCGAACGGCCTGACATGTCGACTCCCTTCAGTGCGTCCTTCCCTTTGCTTCTCACGGACTCCGCGGGCGACACGTCCGTCACCCGTCTCCAACATCACGGCCTTCGCCGGGCGGTGATTCTCAGACCAGCCAGATTGTGGTTCAGACGTCGCGCCATCCTGTCGAACTCGCCTATGAACCGAGCCTTTGTCAGAAGAACAAGCGCCGGGAGCAGGGTGATCGCCCCCAGAGCGCTGGTGACCATGGTGGCGGCAATCAGGAAGCCGAACCTCTGCATGGGGACGATGTCCCCAAGAACAAGCACCAGGAAACCCACGGCCACCGCACTCGCGTTGATGATGATGGCCTTGCCGGTTGTCTCCAGCGTCACGCGGAGCGCGTCTCGCTCTGACGTCCCCTCTTGGAACTCCTTTTGGAACCGCGCCAGGAAATGGATCGTGTAGTCGATTCCGATTCCCACAGCTACGCTTCCGATCAGGACTGTGACCACGTCCAGAGGAATCCCAAGCACCGCCATCAGAATGAAGTTACAGAGAATGGTGGCCACGACCGGTGTCAGCGAGATGAGGCCGCCGGTGAAGGAGCGGAAGCGGACGGCGAGTAGAATGAACAGCACCACGAACGCGGCGATCAGGCTCGCGGCCTGACTCTTCAAGACGCTCCGATCGAGGCGCTTGAAGATAATGGGCATGCCGGTCTGCAGCGTCGTCGTCGCCACGGGGTCAGTGGCGGAAAGCTGTGACAACGCTGCTGGTGGG
>JALGZG010000178.1 GCA_025782345.1 bacterium
GAGGCAGCGGGCGGCGAGGCAGCGGGCGCTGCCGGCGGAGCCGACGCGGCCGGTGATGACGTCGTCGATGCGGATTTCGAGGTCGTCGACGAGTAGCGGTGTAGCGATCAGCGGGGCGCCGCGCCGCGCCCGAGAGGAGTGAGATTGGCCTCGTCCGACGACTACTACGAGGTTCTCGGTGTAGGTCGCGACGCGTCCTCCGAGGAGATCAAGAAGGCCTACCGCGAGCGGGCGTTCAAGTACCACCCCGACAAGAACGAGGGTGACCCCGGGGCGGAGGAGAAGTTCAAGCAGGCGACCGAGGCCTACGAGGTCCTGTCCGACCAACAGAAGCGCGCCCAGTATGACCAGTTCGGCAAGTCCGCGTTCGGCGGGGGGCCCCAGGGGTTCCAGGGCGCCGCGGGCTTCGACATGGACGACGCGCTGCGGACGTTCATGGGCGCCTTCGGTGGGGAGAACATCTTCGAGCAGCTGTTCCGCGGGGCGACGGGCGGCGGCCGACCGGCCGTTCATCGCGGCTCCGATATCAGGGTGCGGCTGAAGCTCACGCTCGAAGAGGTGTCCCGCGGCGTAACGAAGAAGCTCAAGGTCTCGCGCAACATCTCGTGCGAGAAGTGCGGCGGCTCCGGGGCGAAGCCCGGAACGAAGCCTGTGACGTGCCCCGAGTGTCACGGACGCGGACAGGTCGCGCGCCGGCAGAATCTCGGTGTGTTCGGCGCCTTCCAGAGTGTGGGGCCCTGCGGCAGGTGTGCCGGGTCAGGCCAGATCATCGAGGAGAAGTGCGGGAGCTGCGACGGCCTCGGCGTGACGAGGGGCCGGAGCACAATCGAGGTCGAGGTTCCCGCCGGCGTGTCGACCGGGAATTTCATACCGATGCGAGGGACGGGCAACGCGGGACCTCGCGGGGGCGTGCCGGGCGACCTGATCGTTCTGATCGAGGAGATTCCTCACGAGCTGTTCGATCGGCACGGCGATCACGTTCTGCTCGAACTGCCCGTGTCGCTCGACGTGGCGGTGCTGGGTGGCAGCATCGAGGTGCCGACTCTCGACGGTAAGGCGAAACTGAAGATCCCGTCGGGAACTCCCTCGGGGACCACGCTGCGCATGAGAGGCAAGGGTATTCCGCACCTGCGGGGGAGAGGCACGGGTGATGAGCTCATCCGGGTTGTCGTGTGGGTGCCGAGACGCCCCTCCGCGGAAGAGAAGAAGCTCCTCAAGGAGCTTGGTAAGCAGCAGAGTTCCAGGGTTCCCGGGCCGCGCAAGCCCGGGCGCGGGCACTAGCCCGCCGACCTGCCGGAGGTGACCAGTTGGAGGAACGTCAGCTCAACGACCCGGGCACGTGGCGAATGGACACGTTCCGGGTGCCGCCCGGCTCCCTCGTGGGTCGGGCGACTGTCGTTGACGGTCCCGAGGGGCACCACGCCATCGATGTCGTGCGCGTGCGTCCCGGCGACTTCGTCCGTCTGATAGACGGAGAGGGCGCCGAGGCCATCGCACGCGTCGACGCGGCCGCGCACTCGGAGGCCGCGCTCTCGATCATCGAGATACGCTCCCACGAAAGGCGAAGCGGCGTGGAGCTGACGGTCGTCCAGGCGCTCCTCAAGGGCAGGGCCTTCGACGAGGTAGTCAGACGCTGCTCCGAGCTGGGCGTCACCGAGATAGTGCCCGTGCTCACGGCGCGGACCATCGGCAGGCTCCCCGCAGGCGCCGAGGAGTCCCGGCTGGCCCGCTGGGAGGCCGTCGCGCTGGCGGCGGTCAAGCAGTCTCGCGGCGTCTTCGTCCCGAGGATCGGTGCCGTCCGCGACCTCGCGACCGTCCGCGGCCAGGTGAGTGGGTACGACCGCGCCCTGGTTGCCTGGGAGGAAGAGGCGGAAGCCGATCTCAGGGACGCGCTGGGCACACCTGCGCCCCGCCGGATTCTCCTGGTGGTGGGCCCCGAGGGTGGGCTGGCAGCCGACGAGGTCGAAGGGCTCGTGGCCGCCGGAGCGACGCCCGTGAGCGCCGGCAGACGTGTGCTCAGGGCCGATTGGGCCGCGGCCGCGGTGGCCGCGATGATATCGTACGAGGTTGGGGGACTCCTGCCGTAGCCGGCGTCAAAAAGCGTTTGACACCGCTTTCCACGGGTCGTACACTCTATGTTTTCTACATTCCAGACCGAATCGTGCACGCGGTCGGCGCGTCCGGGCGTGAGCGCGTGGGTTTCTTCTTCTCAACTCAAGCCAGCGTGTCCGGTGCCCGGAGGGAGGTGGATATGAATGCCGGGAGTCCGTGTCAAGGATGGCGAGTCGTTTGAGCGCGCATTGCGCCGATTCAAGAAGAGATGCGAGAAGGCAGGCGTGCTCTCTGATCTTCGGAAGCACTCGCACTTCGAGAAGCCGAGCGAGCGCAAGAAGAGAAAGAGAAGCGCGGCCAAACGTAAGCTCCGCAAGCTGAAACTGAAGCAGAACAAGCGCTAGTACGGCGCGGGTCCAGGGACAGACAATGAACCTCCTGGAGCGGCTGGAGAGCGACATGATCAAGGCGGCCAAGGCTCGGGACTCCGGGCGATTGGGCGCCATAAGGTTCGTGCGCTCCCGGACGAAGAACCGTCAGATAGAACTCAGGCGCGAACTCAAGGACGAGGACGTCGTAGAGGTCCTCTCGAGGATCGCGAAGCAGCACAGGGAATCCATCGAGCAGTTCCAGGAGGGCGGACGGGATGAGCTCGTCGAGCACGAGCGCAGACAGCTGTCCGTGATAGAGGAGTACCTGCCCGCACAACTTGGCGAGCAGGAGCTTCTGGAGATTCTGTCCGGGGTCGTCGAGGAGACGGGCGCCACCGGCCCCCGTGACATCGGGATGGTCATGAAGACCATCATGCCCCGGGTCAGGGGACGGGCGGACGGGAAGATCGTGAAGGCCCTGGTTCAGTCGCGGCTGACCGGCGGCGGCGAGGACTAGCTCGCACCTTGGGAGAATCGCACCAGGGGTCTGCACCGCACACGCCTTGAACGGGCGGAGGATCAATGAAGCTCAGACAGCTGTTCGACGCGGTCATTGCGCACGGGGTCTTCGCCGACCCCAGAGGGACCACGAGGGTGAAGAAGGTCCTTGAGATAGCCAGGAAGGACTACGAGGCGCTTACCGACGAGAAGAAGGAGCGCTACGACACTGAGCAGCTGACCAACCCGTATTCCGACTCGAGGATCCTGTTCGGCGCGGACGATGTCGAGGTCGAGAACGTCATCATGGGCATCGACATGGAGGTCGGCGAACTGGTTCTCACCGACCGGCTCCGGGAAAAGGGGCAGTCGATCGACCTCGTCTGGACCCACCACCCCCAGGGCGTGGGCCTCGCCAATCTCAGTGGCGTGATGGCCATGCAGGCCGACATACTGAGCGGATTCGGTGTCCCCATCAACATCGCGGAGGGCCTTCTCGAGCCCCGCATCAAGGAGATCGAACGCAGAGTCATGCCGGGCAACCACATGCGTTCCGTCGACGCCGCCCGGCTTCTGAACATCCCGATGATCTGCACCCACACGCCGGCAGACAACTGCGTGGCCGGCCACCTTCAGGACCTCTTCGACCAGAAGAAGCCTGAGACCGTCGATGACGTCATCTGTGTGCTGCGGGAGATCCCCGAGTACGCGGAGGCGGAGCTCGCGGGATCGGGTCTCAAGGTCGTTGCGGGCAGCGAGAAACGCAGGTCGGGCCGCGTCTTCGTCGATATGACCGGAGGCACCAGCGGTTCCGAGAAGACGTTCGAGCGGCTCGCGAACACGTCCGACATCGGCACCATGGTCGTGATGCACATTCCCGAGAAGCACCTGGAAGAGGCAAACAAACACCACATCAACGTTGTCATTGCAGGACACATCGCCAGCGATACGCTCGGCATGAATCTCCTCCTTGACGCGGCTGAGAAGGCCGGGCAGAAGAAATTCTCGGTGATCGAGTGTTCCGGGTTCAGGCGTTACGAGCATTAGGGCCGGTGTTCCCCCAACATCCTTTATCATTGCCGCAAGCGAATCATGAACGAACACGCTCTCGGCGTTCTGGAGTACGACAAGGTCGTGACGATGCTTGTCGACAGGACGTCATTCGGACTGGGCTCTGAGAAGGCCGCCCGGCTGTCGCCCACCGTCGATCTTCAGTCGATCCAAGAGGATCTGCTGAGGACGAGCGAGCTTCGGAAGCTCCTCGACGACGGCGAGAGACTGCCGTTCGAGGGGGCTCACGATGTACGGGATGCCCTCGCCCGAAGTGAGGCGGAAGGCGCCTCCCTGTCGTGCGAGGAGCTCATGGACGTCCGCCACACGCTGCTGGCCGTTGACCGGACCGGTGCGTTCCTCCGTGCGCGGCGCGAGGCGCTGGTGTCGCTGTGTGCGCTTGCCGAGTCGCTCGAGTCCGCGACCGACGTGAGCGACGCGATCGCCCGTGTCGTAGATGAGCAGTCGCTGGCCGTGCGTGACACGGCGTCGAGGGAGCTGGCGAGGATCCGGCGCTCGGTCGAGAAGACGAGGTCCCGGCTGGACGAGAAGCTGCAGTCGATCCTGGCCAAGGAGCTTTCGAAAGACACCATTCAGGAGGCGGCCGTTCACATCAGGAACGGACGCTACGTTCTGCCCGTCAAGCGGTCTTCCGGCGGGCGGCTCAAGGGCATAGTCCACGACCAGTCCGGCAGCGGGCAGACGCTGTTCGTCGAACCTCTGCCGACCGTCGAACTCAACAACGAGCTGGCGGAGCTCCGGGCCGCGGAGATGAAGGAGGTCGAGCGCGTGCTCCGCGAGGTCAGCGGCCTGGTGGGCGCTAAGGCACCCTCTATCCTGCGCTCGCTTGTGGTCATGGGGGAGCTGGACTACTACCGGGCGTCGGCGGTGCTGTCACGCGATCTCGACGCGTCCGCGCCCTCGTTCAACCTGGACGGGCGACTGCGTATCAGGGAGGGACGGCACCCGGTGCTGCTCGAGACGGCGCGGCGGAGCGGCGGGGAGGTGGTGCCGCTGAACCTCGACCTCGGTACGAACGCGACAACGGTGGTGATCTCGGGACCGAACGCCGGCGGCAAGACAGTGACGCTGAAGACCGTCGGGCTCCTGACGCTGATGGCCCAGTCGGGCCTGCACGTGCCGGCCGGCGCGGACACCGAGCTCTCCGT
>JALGZG010000087.1 GCA_025782345.1 bacterium
TCGCGGCCGTCCCAGGTCACTCTGTGAGTGCCTGGATCGTGGTGACCGGAGTATAGCGTCGCGATGCGCCTGCCCGCAACGTCGAAGACGGCAATGTCGACGCTACCACCACCGGCGGGAATGTCGTAGTCGACCGAGGTGACGGGATTGAACGGGTTGGGCGAGCTGTGGCCCAGCCGGAACATCGACGGCACGGGCTCCTCATGCTCAATGAGATCGCGCCCACCGGTACCTGACTCAGGGGGCCCCAGCAGGTACGGCCAGTAGCGGACGTATCCAATGAAGATCCTACCGGCCGGTGGAGCCGCGCCCCACCAGTTGCCCCTGATCTGGAGAGGGATTTCCTCGCTGCTGTAGTTGGCCACTGCGGCCGTCAGATTGTCCATGATGCTGTTGTTCCCGGTATTCTCGTTGAACTCGTCCCCGAGGTTTGGAAACGCGGCCGACTCCGCGGCGACCCCGACAGTGTTGCCGGAGATAGTCGTCCAGCAGACCGTGGGCGCCGAGAGCCGGCGGCAGAGGATGCCGTTCAGGGAGTTGTCCGTGATCGTGCACGCGTTGAAGTTCGGCGAGGACGTCTGGGCCATCGCGCCGTGCCCAGCGTTCAGGCTCATGGTGCACGTGTCGACAGTGGCGTTCGAGTACCTGTAGAACAAGAGCCCGCTGCCGTCGGTCGTGTTCGTGAACGAACTCCTCATGATGCCGTGGGGCGCGTAGTCGTCGCACCACAGTCCTGCCGAGACGTTTCCGTCGAAGACGCAGTCCGTTATGGTGCCGCTCCCGCCGCTCAGATACATGCCCAGGTTGTCCGACCGCGAGAACGTGCTTGCCGTCGCGTCGAGCGTTCTCGCACACCCTGCAGTCGTCCAGGGCGACCGTGGCCCTGTTTCCTCGAATGCCCACGGACGCGTTTGAGATGACACACGACGAAAGAGCCGCGGACGATCCGCTCTTGAGGTCGATCCCGCCCCAGCTGTTGGGCGTGTGCTCCGGCTCGGAACGCATGATGATCTCCGCGCCGGGGCGCCCGATGGCGGACAACTGGCCGTAGACCTCGAGCGACGCTGGCCGTAGACCTCGAGCGACGGTGAGACGTCGCTGGCAAACTCCAGCACGGCGTCCGGGAGAATCGTCACCGTGGCGCCCTGTTCGATGCTGACGTCACCTGTGATGAGGTATCTTCCGAACAGCGTTGCGGCCTCGGCTATGCTGCCCGCGAAGGGTTGAACCAGGATCCCCGTCCTGGCGTGATTCCCCCCGGGACCCTGCCACTCCAGACCGGGCTCGGAGATTGCTCCGTTGAACCCGAACGCGAAGATCTGTCCCTCGCACGACGACACGCACACCTCCAGAGCTCCGTCACCCGTAAGATCGGCGACGAACGGGGAGGCGCACCCGGCACCCGGTACGGGAACGGGCGGCGCAAGCCAGCCGCCGTCCGAGTCGAGCACGTGCAGGAGGCCATCTTCCGTCAGAACGACGATCTCCATCTCGGTGTCGCCCCTCAGGTCCGCGACGGCGAGAGAAGCCGTGGGTCTCGAGTAAAGCGGGGAACTCCAGATCTCGACGCCGTTCTTGAGTGCGCAGATCGTTCCTGCCACGGTCCCGGTCACGACGTCAGCGACTCCATCGGAGTCGATGTCACCGATGGCCAGCGCCACCGCGGTAGTGTCCAGGGCGGCTGTCCAGCTCTCGGTGCCGTCCTCAGCGTTGAGGCCGTACACGCTGCCACCGATGGCGACGATCTCGAGCATGCCGTCGTCATCGAGGTCGGCAAGTCCCAGAACGCCGATGGCATCCGTGCCCAATTGGACGGCAGGCCACAGCTCGACCGGCGGGGTCTGCGAGCACGAAGCGGCGCCCACCTTCCCTCCGAACGTGCCGAAGACGAAGTCGATGACTCCGTCCAGATTGAAGTCGCCGACCGCTGGGGTCGCGCTGGCCGGGTCACCCGAGGACAGCGGGTAAGTCCAGATCAGCGCCCCGCTCTCGTCGACCGCGATGATCTTCGAGCCTCCTCCGAAGAACATCTTCGTTGCGAGGATGACGTCGAGATCACCATCCGCGTCCGCGTCGGCCAGCACGGGAGAGCCGACCGGATCGTCCGTGATGATGTCCCAGACGACCTGCCCCTCCGAATCAAACGCCGAGAGCCCCATCCGCCTGGTGGCGACGACCTCATTCGTACCGTCGTTGTCAAGATCTCCCACGGCCGGGGTGATCTCCGGGCCGTAGTCGGCTGGGGCCGTCGCCGGGTCGGTGACCCACAGCGTCTGACCCGACGAACTGAGCGCGCGAACGACCGCCTCGCCTTCCATGAGGAGGATGCGTGTCTCTGTTCCGTTGAGGCGCGCAATGCAGGGCCCATAGGCATCGGTGCCCGCATCCGCCGGGAACCCGACCACGTGTGGATACACGTAAACATCACGGGCGACTGTGTTGTTGTCCTCGTCTATCTCGTCGATAGTCCCGTCCGGATCGA
>JALGZG010000161.1 GCA_025782345.1 bacterium
GTGCTGTAGTCGCGGCAAGGACCTGGACGGCAGTCTGACTGCGGGGCCTGCATTTGGCAAGTCAGCGACCGGACGATAAGCGGGAACGTGAGATGCTGGAGGCGTTCCGGAAGGCGATGGAATCGCGCAGCGCGAAGGATGTGGCGCTGACGGCCATCCGACTCGGAGACGTCTATCTCGGTTCCGACAGCTACTCGGACGCGCTTGGCTACTTCGTTCAGGCGGGTGAAGGGGAAGCCGGGGCGGGGCTCTCTGATACGGAAACTGCCGGGCTCTATGTGCGGATCGCGAAGTGCCACCTGGGTCTTGGCGACTACAGAAGCGCACGGAACTACTGCGCCAAGCTCGACGACCTCGAGCTGGACGATAGCGGGATCTCGGTTTGGGCCGAGGCGAACGTCGTCCTTGCGAGGGTCGAGATCGAGAGCGGCCGGTACGACGAGGCCCTCCGAGCCGCGCAGAAGGCATACGAAACACTGAGGACGTCTCCCGACAGTCCTCTACTCGCCGAGGCCGGCAAGGCCCTCGGCATAGCCAACGCGGAGCTGGGCAACACCACCGCGGCTCGCGACTACTTCACCGACTATCTCGTCTCGCAGAAGCGCCTGGGTGACGAGGCCGGGCTGGCATCGGCCTACAACAACCTCGGCGTTCTCGCCAAGCGCATGGGCGACCTGAACGGCGCGCTCGACCACCTGGAGAACGCGCTCGAGATCGACCGCAGACTCGGGCGGTCCGCCGCGATAGCCGACAGGCTGACCAACCTCGGCATCATTCTCTACAAGCTGTCACGCTGGGCGGAGTCCGAGGGGCGCCTGAACGAGGCGAAGGACATCTACTCGAGGATCGGTGCGACCAGAGGTATCGTCGCGGCCTCGACGGCGCTCGGCAACGTGTGCCGTGAGCGCCGCGAGTGGGGCAGGGCGCGCAGTCTCTTCGACGAGGCGCTTCGGATCAGCCAGGAGCGTGGATACCTCAGGGCCGAGGCGCTGTCGCTTGAGTTCATCGGTCACCTCGAGATGGACCAGGACAGGAGCGAGGACGCGCTCGAGACCCTGAACAAAGCGCTGGGATGCGGCTACAGGCTGTCGTCGAACAGCGACGTCGTGGGCGAAGTGCTTCGTCGCCGCGCCGACGTGCTGTTCAGGCTCGGTAGACTGGAAGAAGCCGAACGCGACTGCGCAGAGGCCATCAAGCTCACCCGTGCGATCGGTGACAAGCTCGAGGAGGGCGCCTCCCTGCGCGTGCTGGCGAGCGTCTGCTACGCGAAGGGCGAAGCGACCGCCGCGGAGGTGCTGATCACGCGTGCGGAGGAGATGCTCCGGAGGATAGGGGAGTCGATGGAACTCGCCCGGACGGCCATGGCCGACGGCATAGGTCTCAGGGACTCGGCGGAGCCGGGACAACTTCCGCTCGACAGGATAGAGGCACGCTTCTCAGCGGCCGAGGCCATCTTCACGCGTGTGGGCGCCGGCGGTTGGGTCGCGCGCTGCCAGCTGGAGCGCGGTAAGGCGCTCCAGAGAGGCGGGCAGCCCGACCGCGCGAGGACCTGGCTCGAGCGGGCGAGGCTCAAGCTCGAGGTCGGACACGACACGCAGGGCCTGGCCGAGGTCGACGCGATACTCAGAGAACTGGACGCGGGGCTCGCCGACGCGGCGGTGTCGCTGCAGGCGAGATACTCGACCATCGCCGAGGGCTATCGCTTCCTCGAGACCGCGGAGCCGCGGGCCGAGGACATCCACCAGTTCGCCGAGGAGATCGCCGACGTGCTGGTAGCGGACCGGCTGATCCTCTTCCTGCTCGATGAGGGCGCGGCGCCGGTCATCGCGACATCAGTCGACCGCTCCGGCAAGGGCGTGGCGGAAGCGACCCGGTTTGTGCGGGCCACGCTCGCCTCACGAGGGCACACAAGGCCGCTGGTCGTCAGTGACGGACGCTCCTCCGACGGACGCGCTCCGCGGGACGTCGGCGCCATCGCGCTCATTCCGGCGCAGGTCGGCTTCCGACGCGACCGTTCATACATGCTCTACGCCGACCGCTTCGTCAGCGAGCGTTCGACGCCGTTCACTCAGAGCGATATCGAGTTCATCGGGGCCGCCGCCAGGATGCTCGGCGTGGCCCACTCGAGGCTGGGCGAGTCGAGCGTCTGGGAAGAGGACGGGCGTCTTGCCGAGAAGCTCGGCGGCTCGCCGGAGTCGGCGGGCTTCATTACCAGGGACTCCGAGATGCTCCGGATCCTCGCGAGCGTCGAGCGGCTCAAAGATAGCCGCGTGCCCATCGTCATCAGCGGCGAGTCCGGAGTCGGCAAGGACATCATAGCGCGCGCCATCCACCAGGGCGGGCGCAGCAAGACCGGCAAGTTCGTCGCGCTGAATGCGTGCGCGATCGCGCAGCACCTGCAGGAGAGCGAGCTCTTCGGTCACGTCAAAGGCTCGTTCACCGACGCCGACCGTGACCGCGAGGGCCTGGTGGAGGTCGCAGACCGGGGGACGCTCTTCCTCGACGAGATCGGGGAGATGAGTCCGCAGCTTCAGGTGAAGCTGCTCCGGTTCCTGCAGAACGGCGAGTACCGCAGAGTCGGGGAGAACATCACCCGGGTCAGCGACGCGCGGGTCATCTCTGCGACCAACAAGGATCTGGCCGAAGAGGTCAAGGGGGGGCGGTTCAGGCGTGACCTCTTCTACAGGCTCTGCGCGGTGGTCATTGAGATCCCGCCGCTCAGGGACAGGCCGGACGACATTCCGCTCCTCATGGAGCACTTCCTCAAGCTCTACTGTGAGCGCGAGGAGAAGTCGATCGCCGGGTTCAGCCGCGAGGTGCGCGAACTCTTCATGAAGCACGACTGGCGCGGCAACAACGTCCGCGAGCTCGAGAACGACGTGCGCAGAGGAGTAGCGCTGGCGGCGGACGGTGAGGTCATCGGCATCGACAAGGTTCGTCCGGAGCTCAGGGACCAGTACCAGATGGGGCTCCGCTCGGACGAGGCGCTGCGGCGCTCCCTCAAGGAAGAGGTCGAGGCGCTGGAGAAGAGCCGCATACTCGAGGCGCTGGGGCGGACCAGCTGGAACAAGCAGGCGGCGGCCGATCTCCTGGGTCTCTCGCGGCCGGGCCTCCACGCCAAGATGAGGAAGTACGGGATCGGGTAGGGCCGTGGTGCCCGCGGCGGGCGACCCCGCTGGTCGAGCCAGTCGCCACACCCGAGCGAACACAAGATCACCACGCCCGGCGCCCCCGCGCCGGGCTTCTCACAGGCTCCCCGCTCACCGCTCAGACGCCGTCACGAACCTGACGGACCGTCCAGATCTGGACGCCTCTGCAAGAGCTTCACACACAGCGAGTTACAGTGGTCCACATTTCCAGCGCTCCCGGGACTGTCCGAATCCTGTCCTGAAGCTAAATCACCAACGGGAATCGCGCGGGTAGCGCGCGCTATAACTTCCGATGAGGCCGCTGGTTAAGAGGGTATCGCGTTTCTCTGATTGGGCAGCCACTTCTGGCACATCTGGCACGCTTGATGCCCTAAAAGGGGGTGTGTGACTTGACAACGGAATACGGAAGGGGAGGCGGCCAGGGTGTTAAATAAGCAGGGGGGGCGAGTCCGGTCGCTCTTTGGTCTGCTTCTCCTTCCGTTCATAAGACGACCGCGGAAGTTCTCGCGGAGAGGGCACAGGGACTGAGAGAATGCCGAGAGCGGCGCATATAAAGGTAATGGTCGTGATCCTGCTCATCGGAATTGCATCGCCGTTTCTCGGCTGAGTTCAAGACAGCTGCACACTGAGGAGCCGCCGCAGCTGTAAGCGATATAGACAGTGTGAAGGGTTACCCCCAGAAGAGCCGACACCACCCAGAAGCAGTAAGCACCTACGACAAGGCTCTTCGCCATAGCTCCATCCCACGCAGTTGCCTTGGTCGGTAACTTGCTCTCACCTCACGCAGGGATGGAGTCAGCCCACTACGGCCGGCAGGCATCTCGGACGCTCTCCCGCACCAGACCTGCCGGCCGTTCCTCATCCTGGAGTCGCCACCACACGCTCTGTTCATCCCCGCGCCAGGCGCGCCCCCCAGGCGCCCGGCCCCGCGACGCACCGTGCACCAGGCCCCGATTCCCCGGCGGAAGTGCCAGCAGTGTCCAGACCAGCTTCCTTCGATCCTGGAGCGGAGTGCAGACTCGTTGCGCAACGCTTCAGTGAGACGTTGATGCGACCCGCAGGCTTAGCGTCACGCTCGGGGCCCGACGACCTGGACGGAGCGCCTCTCCGCGCTGACCGTGGGATCACGCCCGGGAACATCGTCATACTCCTGCCGTTCGCGCTGACGGGCGCGCTCCCGTTCGCGGACGCGCCGACAGCGGCCCGGACGATGGCTCTCGGGAACGTGTTCGGCGCCACTCACTTCCTCCAGCAGGACAGATGGCTCGACGGGGACGAGCCCGTGAGTCCCGCGGGCGTGTGCCTCTCGGACGTCTCGTTCCTCCGTTTCGTGAGGGAATACTCGCGTCTGTTCCCGGCACAGTCCGTCTTCTGGAGCCACTTCGACCGCTATCTCGAGGAGTGGTTCGCGAGCGTCGCGTGGGAGTCCGATGTGCTCCTGTCGGACGAAGGTGCTGCGGCCGTCGCAGAGGAACAGCTTGCCGACACGCTTCAGAGCATCGGACGGAAGATGTCGCCTCTCAAGGCGACCGCCGCGGCGGTCGCGCTGCTCGCCGGGCGCCCGGACATGCTGCCGCGCGCCGAGCGTGTGGTCGAGTACTACCACGCCGGCTATCAGCTCGCGGATGATCTCGAAGACATGGAGGAGGACCTCGCGGCGAGGCGGTGGTCGACGGCGGCGTGGCTCATCGCCGCACGAAGCGGCCTGGCCACGCCGGCGGACGTGTCCGGAGCGGGCGAGCTCCTGCGGTTGGGCGCGCGGTCCGGTGCGCTCGACGAACTCGTGGAGCTCGTGTGCTCGTGCTATCAGAAGGCCGCCGGAGAAGCGGCCGTCCTGGGCGCGACGATCCTCGAGGGGCATCTCCGGAGGTCCCTGGACCGCGCCCGCCGCGTGCTCGGGCGCATGACACGCCGACTGACGATCGCGGAGCGGGCCGGCGGAACGCCTTGGGTGGCTGCGGGGCGGGGCGTCCGACTCCGGCTTGGACGTCCTGCGCATGAACCACGGCCCCGGGGATGTCTCGGAGGCGCTGAGTGAGGTCTCCGCGCTCGCGGGAGTCGGAAGCGACACCGGGCGGGGCGCCGGCGCGCGCGCGCGGTTCACGATGCCCGGCGGTGACCTGCACTGCGCGGCCGGCCCGTCGTTGAGCGGCCTCGCGGCGATCGCACTCAACGTCTCCGGCGGCTGCAACCTCTCGTGCGACTACTGCTATCTCGGGCGCGAGCCCCAGCCGTCCCTTCTGATGTCCGACGAGACCGCACACAGGGCGGTGGACCTGCTGCTGGCGGAGTCGTTCGGGGAGCGCAGCGTGTCGGTCGTCTTCTTCGGGGGCGAGCCGCTGCTCAACCCCGGCCTCATCGCGCGCACCGCCGACTATGCCAGGATGCGAGCCGGAGACGAGGGGCGCGATATCTCGTTTCACACGACGACGAACGGCACCCTCCTCACGGGGGAAGTGGCAGAGATGCTCCATGCCGCCGAAGTCCGCGTCCTCGTGAGCATCGACGGGGCGGCGCCCGAGCACGACGCACACAGGTCGTTCCCGGACGGTTCGGGTTCGTACCAGAAAATCGTCGAGAACCTCGGACGGCTGCCCGAGGGGATGCGGCCCGGGGCCCGCGCGACGGTGACCGAGGACTCCGCCCCCTTGCTTTCGATCGTCGCGCACCTGAAGGGAGTGGGGTTCGGTGTGGTCCACCTGTCGCCCGTGAGCGGATCGCCGATGACGGGGGAGTTCACCGACAGGCTCGTGCGCGAGTACGAAGAGCTCGCGTGCGCCGAGCTTACGGCCATCAGGAGCGGGGAGGCGCCGTCAGCGGGCTGCTTCATCGAGCCCATGCTCACGCTCGAGCTCGGGCGGCAGCGGCTGGCGCCGTGCGGTGCCGGCGCCCGTTACGTCTCGGTCGACCACGACGGACGGCTGTTCCTCTGCCACCGATTCGCCGGGGACTCGAGGCACTGCGTGGGCGACGTCGCGACCGGGCTCGACCGCTTCGCGGTCGGGAGGCTGCTCGGTGGTTTCACCGAGAGGTCCGCGGGCTGCTCGGACTGCTGGGCGCTGGGCCTCTGCGGTGGCGCGTGTTTCCACGATGTCGAGAACGACCCCGGGAGGCCGGCGGGGCCCGGGTCGCGGCGGTGCCGCGTGACACGACGGATACTGGAGCTTTCGATGTGGCTCTACGCGTCTCTACCCGCGGCCGGGAGGGCCAGGCTGACGGAGGTGGCCCGGCTTGCGGCCCGTCCGGAGATCGCCGCCGCGCGCGGGTCGGGTGAGACGCACGGGGGAAGTCCGGTTGGCATCAACAGGGAGGAGGGGAGGTGATGGGGATGAAACACCTGAAGGTCGCGAACGGGTTCGGCCGTTCGGTTCCCGGCGCGAGAAGGGACGCGAGTGACATCTGCCTGGTCGATTACTCGCACTGCCCGAACGCCGACGTGTGCTGGATCTTCGACTTCAACGGGAGTTGTCCGACCGCCGACAGCTGCGTCATCGACGTCCAGTA
>JALGZG010000037.1 GCA_025782345.1 bacterium
ATCTTCGGGTGGCCCGTGGGCCTCGGGCTTCAGCTCGCGCTGTTCGGTGACGCCGGACTGGCCTGGAACGATGACAACGATTTCTCGTGGAAGAGCACGGAGACCGGCTACGGTGTCGGCGTGCGCTTGCTCGTCCCGGTAGTGGACATGATCCGCATGGATGTCGGTTTCAACAGGGACGGCGAAGCGGTGTTCCACTTCGCCATCGACCAGAAATTCGAGGCGCAAAGGAAACGGCTGCGGTAGCCGCCTCCGGCTTCAGGGGCCACTGGCCGCGTACGGCAGGGCGGCCACTTGAAGCGCGACGGCCCGGGCTTCGAAAGCCCGGGCCGTACCTATGTGATTCCGGAGAGCAGGCGGCAGCGCCGCCCGCCCCGACCCCGCTAGAACGCGAACGTAAGCCCCGCGAGAAGGTTGCCCTGGACGGAGCCCTCGCCCCCGATCGACGTGTAGCACCCGCCCCCACCGCACCACATCCCGCCGCTCGTGTAGATGAAGGTAAGGGGCATCGATGCCTGCAGTCTGAGCGCGACCCTCTCACTGACGAACACCTTCGTTCCGATACCGAATATGGTTGAGAACTTCCACTCGTCGCTAAGATCGCGCGTCTTCGGATCGATGTGCGTGGCGCCAAGCGACAAACTGCCGAAGACGTGGACGTTTCCCGAACGCCTGATCTCACGCAGGCCGCCTATCTGCCAGTACTCCACGATAGCGTCGAAGAGCGGCACGATCACACCCCACATCCCGCTGTCCTCGAAGACGACGTCCCCCTCATACGTGCGGATGGTTCCGCCCCACTGAAGCCCTATGAGGGGCGTAATCTCAAATCTCGTCGTTGGCCCCCCGGTACTCGGCCTGGGAGGAGTGGGAGGCCGGCCGTAGCCGCCTCTCTGCGCCAGCGCGGGCGATGCGAACAACACCAGAACCACCGCGACGGCCAGCCATCTTCTCAAATTCATACCGTTCCTCCTGTGAATGCTCTTCGTGCTTCGATGCAGCCGTCGCCTACGAGGAGTAGGCGATCCCGAGCTTGACCGTCCAATAGGAGTGCGGACCGCTGTCACCGGACTCGAAGGCGTGATGGTATCCGGCGCTCAGTACGATGTCGTTGGCGCCAACCGTGGGTATGAGAACACCCGCTTCCGGAGAGAATCCGAAGTGCCAACTGGTCTCCTCCACGGCCAGAATCCCGAACTCGAAGCTCTCCCTGATCCAGTAGGTTCCGGCGCCGAGTCCGACGAACGGCACAGCGTTCTTGTTGGTCATGCTCGTCTCGCCGAAGTAGTAGTGCACCTTGGCGAGAAACGGCCAGGAGTAAAGTACGCGATGCTGATTCCCGGTTATGTCTCCGTTCGGGATCTTGAACGTCCCGCTCGTTGCTTCGTTGAACGTGTTCCACTGCCAGGACAGGCTCCAGGAGAGGTTCGGCTGGATGAACCTGCGCCCCTCGATTTCCATGCCCCGGAAGCTGCTGTTGCTGATGAACTCGTTCGTGTCGCCTGTCGGCATCCCGATGTTGTAGCTTAAGACACCCGTGTAGTCCCGCGCCAACTGAGCCGGAGCGGCGGTCACGAGCACTGCCAGTAGCAGAATTGCGACTAGTGGTCTCACTGCGTCGTTCCCCCGTGTTGTGGCCTGCTTCGCCGGTCTCAGTTTAGTCCTCCTCAAGATAAGGAGACTGCGAGAACGCCTGCTCGATGCCGTCGATGATGCGGTTGTTGATGCTGGAAGTTGAACCCTCCAGCAGCCCGTTCATCCCCGCGGCCCAAAGGACGGGTATGATCTCCCCCTCGGCGGCATTCCTGTCTTCCATGATGACCAGAAGAGAGCCGGTCGTGAACGTGTAGGAGCCTCCCCAGCCGGGGGGGTAGGGCGGATAGTAGTAGCTGTAGCCCGAGTAATCTCCCCAGTAGCCCCAGTTGTACCATGGGTACGAGATCCAGACGGACCACTCGGTCGACGTCACGCCGGCCAGCACGACGACGTCGGCGCCGTTGTTCTCAGGATCCTCCTCGCGTCATCGTCACCCAGGTGGGCAACGGAGTCCGGCATGGCGTAGGTCTCGATGGCGCCGAAATCGGCCTGATCGTCGTAGATCGTGACGACCACGTCGAAGTCGGCGATACTGTTGAAGCCCGAATCGAGGCCGCAGGAGCAAAGAACGAGCGCCGCGGTGACGATGAGAGCCGCGGTCCCGATCATGCTCGACAGCCTGAGCAGCTGTGGTCTCATTCTTCTCATCTCCCTTCCCCATGGAGCTGTTGCCGATATTCCCGCTGCTTGCATCTGATGCGTGTCGGCCCGTCGGGTCGCGCCGCGATATCGACGCAGTCCCCCGCAGCAGCCGGGGCGCCCCGTCTACCAGAAAGCCACCCCCGTCTACCAGAAGGCCACGGTGAGTCCCGCGGAGATGCTGCCCTGGTGGACACCCGAACTCTCGACCTGGAAGTGCTTTCCCTCGTAGCTGAAGTAGTTCCCACTCCGCGCTGCGGTCGAGAGCAGCTGCGCCTCGACGCGCACGCCGACGCTCTCCGTGAAGAACACGCGCACACCCGCCCCGAACCCGCCGGAGAATCTCC
>JALGZG010000199.1 GCA_025782345.1 bacterium
CCACGTTGTAGACGGTGACGTTCACGTGTGCCCCAGTCGCGCCGGTTACCGCGTAGGCCAGCCGTGTGCTCTCGCGCAGCGGGTTTGGCACTGCCCGGAACAGCGTCACTTCACTGTCGAGCAGCTCCGGAATCCCCGTGGTGGGCGCGGTGAGAGCGAACATGTCATCCACGCGGTAGTCCGTGCCGTCCGCATGCTGGAAGTGCATCCCGACAGGATAGCCTGCCTCGATGGAAGCGGAGCGATCCCGCAGTTCGAGCGTCAGCAACGCATCGTACTTAAGCTCCAGATCGTAGACCTCATCTTCGTTCGCGCTAACGAACGCATGGGAGATCGGTGCGATCGCCCCAATATGATTCCCTACGTAGGCAAGGTCCACGTCGACCCCGCTCGGATCGAAGCTCGCGTCTGAAGGGATGATGAGGCTGAACTCCGACGCACCGGACAGCAGGTCTTCCGCATCACCAGTGAAGCCCTCGCCGGGCAGGACGAAGCGGTTATGCTGGTTGTGCGGCACACGCACTTCGACCTCGGCGGTGTCCTCGTTGCCAGCGCAGTCCCACGCTGCATAGACGATCGTGTAAATCCGCCCGAAGCCCAGCCCCGATCGCTCGGCCCTGAGCTGGAACTCCACATCCGGCGTCCCGATGTCCGCACCCTGGATGTCGTTCGGCATGTCGCCGTCACCGAGTCCCTCGTCGTCCTCGTTGCTGGTGACGGACACGAGCTCGAAGCCCAAGGGGCAGCAGATGTCCTCGCACATGCTCTGGTTTCCGTTGCAGTCCGTCGCAGTGAACGTGACGGTCGTGCTGCCAAGCGGGAAGAGGTCCGGCGCGTCCTCGGTTATCGTCACAGGACTGTCGCAGCAGATGTCGTCTGCTGAAACCCCCGCGAAGAAGCCGGTGAGCTGCGGGTCATCTCTCGGTGTTCCGCCCAAGGCGGAGCATTCGACAGTAACCCCCGCGGGACACGTGATGTCAGGTGGGGTCGTGTCCACGACAGTGATGTCCACAGTATCGGTCGACTGGAAGTCGCAGTCAGATACCGTGAGGGTCACCGTCGTCGTCCCCATCTTGCCGACCACTCGTACGTGATCGCATCGCCGTCCGGGTCGCTCGAGGCCGTGCCGTCGAGGAACACGGTCGTCGTCAGGCCCGCGCATTCGACGATCTGATCCGGGCCGGCATCTGCCACGGGCGGATTGTTCGCCGTCGTTATGTCGAAGTAAGTAGCTCCGTGGATCCCCCAGTCGTCGCCAGGATTTATCCCGCGGAACTCCTCCCACCTGACGCCGAATCCCCAGGTATCCAAACACCCATACTCGTTGACGCCGAAATCATCGCGCCAGCCAATCACGGCCACGAAATGGTCAGTCCCGCCATCGCCGTTCCAGTCGACGAGGAACACCATCGGACGCCCGGCGTTGATCTCGGTCTGGAGATCAGCCCAGGTGAAGGCCCCGAAGGTCTCGTCCGACGTGGTGACCGAGTAGTGAGCGCCATACTCCGTGTTGGCCCAGCCCACGTACGAGCCGAAGGAGTTCGCCACATCACTGAACCACGACCAGCCGTAGTACATGCCTGCCGCAGACCACGACGTCCGCATGAAGTCCCCCACGCAGTTGCTCGCGTGTTCGTCGCCCGCGGGAGGCTCGGAGAGGTCCGGTAAGGGTGTGGGATTAGCGCCCGCGGAATCGATGGGGCAGGAGTAGTCCTGGTAGTGGTCACCGTCCGGGGCAGCGCAGTCGGGGTTCCCGCGGTCATCCGCAATCATAGCATCGACGTCAGGAGTCTGCGTGGAAGCGTCGCCGGGCACCAGGCAGCCGAATCCTTGCCCGTCCCAGTAGCCTAGGACCATGCCGGCTGCCGTCGGGCCGCACCCGTGGCGCCAGAGGTAGGCCGGTACGCCGCCGATGACTACCATACTCCGAGTGTCCACGGCCACAACGTACGGTTCATAGCCCCCCTCTGGAGCAGGCCCGGTTGGCGTGTAGCGGCTGTGAGCGTCGCTCAGGTCCTCGATCTCACCAGCGACCTGTGCGGAGGTCATCGGCGTGACTCCCAGCAGCACGAGAAGACACAAGACCATCAGCCATCCGCTGGAAACATTCGCCTTCATGGCACCCTCCCTTCCAACTGGTTGCTGTTGTCCGTCACATCGAACACCAAGGCTGCGATCACTCGCGCCTAAGGCACCCTCCTTTCCAGTCTGTTAGGAAGCTCCAGTTAGGTCCGGCGTCGGCGACGCGTCTCAGATGCGTGTGTGCGCGCCGAACGATGGCCCCCGGCTCCGCCACTCTCTGTGGATGCGCATGTGCGAGTTCATGTCGGATTCTACTCTCCTGACTGACTACCCGTCAACATGATTCTGTTTCCAATCAGCTATCGCAGCGGCCCGTACACGAGGCTCACACTCGTGTCTCGAGGCGGCGACTGCTGACTTGAGGTCCCCTATGGGATTGGCTGGCGTCGGGTTCGAAACACCCAAGGGGTACAGCGAGAAAGGCCCGCACTGCGGGCCTTTCTGAACTGGCGTCCCCAGCGGGATTCGAACCCATCGGCTGGCCTCATGCGAATCATAGAACGCTCGACCAGTGATGTGCATGAGGCGACGACGCCACAATTGATAGAGCGGCTCTCTCATCCAGGCCCCGAGAAGCCCGGGATCCGCCGC
>JALGZG010000142.1 GCA_025782345.1 bacterium
AGGATATGAAGTGCACGGCTACACGCTGTGCTTCGTTGGTGTTTGCAAAGAGTGTGCTGGCAACGGGACGAATCACGAAGAGAAGGGAAGGGGGAGCAAGTAATGGGTCTCAAGGGTACGCAGACGGAGAAGAACCTCCTGACGGCATTCGCCGGTGAGTCGCAGGCGAGGAACAGATACACGTACTTCGCGAGCCAGGCGAAGAAGGATGGGTACGTCCAGATCCAGGGCATCTTCGAGGAGACGGCGAACCAGGAGAAGGAGCATGCCAAGCGCCTGTTCAAGTTTCTGGAAGGCGGCGAGGTGGAGGTGCAGGCCGCATTCCCCGCGGGCGTCATCGGGACGACCGTAGAGAACCTGATGGCCTCGGCCGGCGGCGAGCATTACGAGTGGACCGAGATGTACCCGGGCTTCGCCAAGACGGCGCGCGAGGAGGGCTTCGCTGAGATCGCAGACGTCTTCGAGGCGATAGCGGTCGCAGAGAAGCAGCACGAGAAGCGCTACAACGACCTCCGTGCCAACATCGAGGCTGGGCGAGTGTTCAAGCGCGACAAGCCCGTGGTATGGCGCTGCCGGAACTGCGGCTACCTCCACGAGGGGCCCGAGGCGCCGGAGCTGTGCCCGGCCTGCGCGCATCCTACGGCTCATTTCGAGATCCTGGGCGAGAACTGGTAGGCGGGGTGGTGTGGCTGCTGCGCCGGATTGGGCCGGCGGCGGCTGTCTGAGTGCTTGGTGTCAACACTGATCAAGGAGGGAACACATGATGGAGCGGACGGGCCTGGTTACGTTCGGTGGCAACCCCATGACGCTCGTCGGCACCGAAGTCAAGGTGGGGGACGACGCGCCCGATGTCGAGGTGGTCGACAACGACATGCAGCCGGTTAAGCTCTCGACGTACAAAGGCAAGATCGCCATCGTCACATCGGTGGCGTCGCTCGACACGGACGTCTGCGATGTCGAGACCAGGAAGTTCAATCAGGAGGTCGGGGAGCTCGGTGACGATGTGGTCGTGCTGACCATCAGCATGGACCTACCGTTCGCGCAGAAGCGTTGGTGCGGCGCCGCCGGAGTGGAGACCGTGAAGACGTTCTCCGACCACAGAACGGCTGCGTTCGGCGAGGCGTGGGGCGTGCTCATAAAGGAGCTCAGGCTCCTTGCACGCGCGGTGTTCGTCGTGGACCGCGAGGGCGACATCAGGTATGTGGAGGTGCTCGGCGAGGTCGGGGATGAGCCGGACTACGATGCGGCACTCAAGGCGGCGAAGGAACTGCTCTAGAGAGATCACTGAACGACGCGGCGCGCCGCTGATGCGCGCGAACAAAGGAGAACGGACATGGCAGCGAAGCTCGA
Organism: bacterium; assembly: GCA_025782345.1. GTDB lineage: Bacteria > Joyebacterota > Joyebacteria > Joyebacterales > Joyebacteraceae > JALGZG01. The sequence continues at coordinate 1,351 of JALGZG010000142.1, forward strand.
AGTCTACAAGTGCGAGATCTGCGGGAACATCGTCGAGGTGCTCCACGGCGGCGCCGGAGTGGTGCAGCTCAAGGAGAACACCACTGACGCGGCCCAGGAGAAGCACGTGCCGGTCAAGGAAGACGCCGACCACGGCGTCAAGGTGACGGTCGGCAGCGTCGCGCACCCGATGGAGCCCGACCACTTCATCGAGTGGATCGAGATCATCGCCGGCGGCAAGGCCTACAGGGAGTTCCTCGAGCCCGGCAGCGCGCCCGCGGCGACGTTCTGCGTCGACGGCGACATCGACACGGTACGCGAGTACTGCAACAAGCACGGGCTCTGGAAGGCCTAGGGCCGGGAGTTCAATCTTGAAGGATAGCGGTGGAGGCGGGGGGGCTTCCGCGCTCCGCGCCGAACCCGGCGTCGACAGAAAGACCCTGGAGGAACTCTACGGCAAGCTGAACCGCCGCGAGTTCGTGCACCCGGATCCCCTCGAGCTGCTGTATCTCTACGACGATCCCGACGACCGCGAAGTCGTCGGCCTGATCGCGTCGACGCTCGCCTACGGCAGGGTCAAGCAGATCCTGAAGAGCGCCTCGAACGCGCTCGACCGCATGGGCCCCGACCCGGCCGCGTTCGTGCGGAACTCGTCGCCGGACTCGCTCCGGCGCGCGTTCGCGGGGTTCAAGCATCGATTCACGACGGGGGATGACCTCTGTCGGATGCTGGACGGTGTCCGCGTGGCGGTCGACAAACACGGAACGCTCGGCGGTTTCTTCGGCACACTGCTGCGGTCGGAGCACGAGACCGTGCTCCCGGCACTGACCTCCTTCGTCGCCGCCATAACGGACGCATCGTGCGTGGCGCCGGGCGTAGAGAGCGCCTGCCCGTTGCCGGACCCCGAGCGGGGCAGCGCCTGCAAACGTCTGCACCTCTTCCTGCGGTGGATGGTGAGGAGTGACGACGTGGATCCCGGCGGCTGGGACGCCGTGCCCGCGTCGAAACTCATCGTCCCGTTGGACACACACATGCACAGGCTCTCACTGACCCTCGGGCTGACCGACCGCAGGCAGGCCAACGGCCGCACGGCTCTGGAAGTAACGCGCGCATTCAGGGAGTTCAGCCCGGACGATCCGGTGAAGTACGACTTCGCCCTGACGCGACTCGGCATCCGAGACGACCTGAGCGAAGAGGCGCTGCTCTTCGGCCGGGGTGGCCGGAAGTCATCGTGAAGCGCGGGCGGCGGCGTGATACAATGACCGGACGCGACTGAAAGGGGGAGGAGCAGCAGATGCTGACGTCGTTCGGGGCGGTCAAGATAAGCGAGCACGTCCACTGGGTCGGAGCCATCGATTGGGAGATCCGTGACTTCCACGGGTATGCGACCAACCGCGGCACGACCTACAACGCCTACCTGGTCATGGCGGACAAGATCGCGCTGATCGATACCGTCAAGGCCCCGTTCAGGGACGAGCTGCTCGCGCGGATAGCGTCGGTTGTTGATCCCTCCGACATCAGTATCATCGTGTCGAATCACGCGGAGATGGACCACTCGGGTTGTCTGCCGGACTTGGTGGATCTGATCTCGCCCGAGCAGATAGTCGCCTCGAAGATGGGCGCCAAGGCCCTGCAGAGCCACTTCCACGGGCGCTTCGACGTCACGCCTGTCGAGGACGGAGGTAAGCTGAGTCTCGGTGACGTCGAGCTTCAGTTCCTCGAGACCCGCATGCTCCACTGGCCGGACAGCATGTTCACCTATCTTCCCGCCGACGAACTGCTGTTCTCGCAGGACGCCTTCGGGATGCACCTGGCCTCGACGGAGCGCTTCGACGACGGCGTTGACGAGGCCGTGCTCTACGACGAGGCAGCGAGGTACTACGCCAACATCCTGATGCCCTACTCGCCGATGGTGAAGAAGCTGCTGGAGCGCGTCAAGAAACTGGACCTCCCGTTCAAGCTGGTGGCGCCCGACCACGGGCCCATCTGGAGAAGCAGATTCGACATGGCCGTCGAGGGCTACGCGAAGTGGTCGGAGCAGAAGCCGACGCTCAAGGCTGTGGTCGTCTACGACACGATGTGGGGCAGCACCGCGAAGATGGCGCGTGCGATCGCCGACGGTCTGGCGGCCGGTGGTGCGCGGCCCAGCCTCGTTCCTCTCCAGGGGAGTGACCGCAGCGACGTCGCGGCCGAGCTGCTCGAGGCGGGGGCGCTGCTGGTCGGAACGCCGACCATCAACAACAACATGTTCCCAAGCCTCGGTGATGTCTTCCTCTACCTTAAGGGCCTGCGGCCGAGGAACCTCATCGGAGCGGCCTTCGGGTCGTACGGGTGGAGCGGCGAGGGAGTACCGCACGTGAACGAGATACTCAAGGAGATGAAGGTCGAGCTCGTGTCCGACGGGCTGAGCGTACAGTTCGTCCCGGAGGAGAAAGACCTCGATGAGTGCCGGAAGTTAGGACAGCGCGTGGCCGAACACCTCGGCGCGATAGTAGACGGCTAGACGAGAGTGCCCGCCCGGCGCGCCACATAGAGCCGGACAGACGAAAACGTGACTGCGCGCCGGGGTTTCTGACCCCGGCGCCTCTCCTTTGTGGTCCGGGACTC
>JALGZG010000324.1 GCA_025782345.1 bacterium
TTGGGCCATTTGGCCCCAGAGACGATGATGTCCGCGAAGGTCTGATACTCACCCCCGGCACTCGAGTTGGTCGGAAAGGGGAGCTACGAATGAGGATGTACAGCAGAGGCATCGTGCTCACCGCTGTCCTGTGCGCATTCGCACTGGCGGCGGTGCCTGCGATCGCGGTCACGGCGGAGCAGGCCACCATGCGGGCCCGGATCGAGTTTGCGTCGATGGACGAGTGGGACGAGTTCCTGAAGACGCCCGGGCTCGACGTCATGATGACCAAGCCTGGCGTGGGCGCGACCATCATCACGAATTCCGCCGAGATAGAGGAACTCCGCGCCATGGGGTTCAACGTCATCGTCGAGATCGAGGACCTGGTCAGGCACTTCCGTTCGCAGATGACGCGCGACGACTTCGGCGATTTCAACACGTTCTCGGAGATGGTCGCTGTGCTGGACGCGCTGCACGCGACCTACCCTGACATCACAACGGACAAGATCTCCATCGGCACGTCCGAGCAGGGGCGCGACCTCTGGGTGATGAAGATATCGGACAATCCCGACATCGATGAGACCGAGCCCGAGGTGCTGTTCGACGGCATGCACCACGCCCGCGAGCCGATCTCGATGGAGGTCATCCTCCACTACATGACGTGGCTCTGTGAGAACTACGGGACCGACACCGAGGCCACCTACCTGGTCGACAACCGCGAGATCTGGTTCTTTCCCATCGTCAATCCCGACGGCTACGTCTACAACGAGTCCGTGGGCTGGGGCACGATGTGGCGGAAGAACAGGCGCATCAACTCCGGCTACCCTTCTTGTCCCGGTGTCGACAACAACCGGAACTACGACTGGGAATGGGGTACCACGGGCATCTCGTTCGACCGCTGCAGCGACGTCTACTGCGGCACCGCGGCATTCACGGAACTTGAGAACCAGGCCTATCGCGACTTCGTATACGCGCACGATTTCCCCGTGAACATCTCGTTCCACTCGGTCGTGGGAGCGATACTCGTTCCGTGGGCCTATGAGAATTTCCCGTGTCCCGACGACGCCCTTCTCCGCGAGATCGCCAATGAAATGGCGCGGTACAACGGCTACGAGGTCGGTCGCGCCGGCGAGGTCTTAGGCTATATCTGCTCCGGCACAACGTGCGACTGGCTCTACGGCGAGCTGGGGTGCCTGACGGTGTGCGTGGAGGTTGGTGGCAGCGGGTTCTGGCCGGCGGAGAGCGAGCTGCCGGGACTCGTCGCCGAGAATCTCTGGCCGCAGCAGTACATGACCCGGATCGCCGGGTCCTACCTGGCGCTCAGGGACAACTACACGCTCGCGGGAGGGAACGGCGACCAGAACCCCGACCCGGGCGAGACGCTCGATCTCACGGTCACGATCGACAATCAGAGCGTTGCCGCCGCCGCTTCGAACGTCTCCATCACGCTCTCGACGAACGACCCGTACGTCCAGCTGAACGATGCCTCTTCCGCTCTGGGCGCAATCGCGGCGCGGGACTACGCCGACAACTCCGCGGACCCCTTCTCCTTCACGCTCGACCCGTCGACCCCGGACGGTCATGGCCTGGTGATCAGGGTCAACATCGTCGCGGACGATTTCCAGGGCGAAGAGGAGATCGTCTGGATGGTCGGGTCTCCGACGCTGCTTTTCTCCGACGACATGGAGAGCGGCCCCGGGAACTGGGTGGAGAACGACGGCTACTGGGGGCTCACGTCGGCTCACTTTCATTCGCTGAGCACCTCCTACACCGACAGCCCTGGTGGTGACTACAACAACTATAGGAACACGTGGATCGAGCTGGCCGACCCCATCGATTTCTCGAGCGCGGCGGCGGCCGAGCTCAGGTTCTGGCACAAGGTCGACACAGAGCAGAACTGGGACTTCTGCTACGTGGAGGCTTCCACGGACGGCGGGGTAACGTGGCTGCAGGTCGGCGAGAGGTTCCACGGGAACTGGCCGTGGGCCCAGATCGTGTTCCCGCTGGATGATTTCGTGGGCACAGCGAACTTCAAAGTGAGGTTCCGCTTCAACTCCGACACGTATATCACAGAGGACGGCTGGTACGTGGACGACGTCGAGATATACGGGCCGCCGACCGGGAACGCGGCGCCGTCGGCTCCCACGCTTTCGGATCCGCCGGAAGGGGGCACGGTCTCGACATCCACGCCGACGCTCACTGTGGGAAACGCGGTCGACCCGGATCCGGGTGACGTGCTGACGTACGGCTTCGCGGTCTACTCCGACGAGCTCTGCACCTCCGTCGTGGCCTCCACGTCCGGAGTCGTGGAGGGAGCGAGCACCACGGCGTGGGTCGTCGGCACGGCGCTCGTGGACGGCACCTACTACTGGCGCGCGTATGCGGACGACGGCACGGAGCGCGGTCCTCTCATGGACACCGGGAGCTTCATCGTTAACTCCACCGGCGCCGGGGAAGTGTCGCGCGTGGCGCTTCGTCCCGCACACCCGAACCCGTTTGGTGCTGCAACGACACTGGCCTTCGAGCTGCCGCATACGACCGATGTCACACTGGCGATATACAGCGTCGACGGCCGCCTGGTCACGACGCTCGTGCGCGGTCAGGCAGGGCCGGGCCCGGTCGAGGTCCTGTGGGACGGCAGCGACGAGCAGGGCCGCAGAGTGGGAAGCGGCCTCTACTTCGTCAAGCTCGTTGCGGACGACGAGGTCCGGCTGGGCAAGCTGGTCGTGCTGAGATAGCCGACACTGAGACACCCGATCGACGGGGAGGACCCCGGCGACCGCGGCCGATAGAAACGGGGGGTCGGTCCACTGGGCCGGCCCCCCTCTTGGTTGCATGTTGCACCAAGGGGGGCCTCGCGAGGCCCCCTCCGTCTGTCTGACTACCGGTGCAGAAAACGTCCCTACCTGCAGGATTCCGGGAAAGCGCCCCACTGGAACGCGGATTGCACTTAGCAGGCGTGGTACATTCGGGGCGGTTGTCTGACCGGCCGGACGCGCTAGCCTGGACGGCGATTCCTTCCTTTGGCTCGCCGCGTTGCGCCCGCCGTGTTGGTCCGCCCCGTCTCTTTATGAGGGGGCAGTCAGAGACACACAGACGCGCCAATCTGTCTGCCTGTTCTTGCCACACTTTGGGAGTTCTGCCCTACGCCCGGCCCTCTCTTTACCGAAGCGCGCTCAAAACTTCTTGCACGTCTGCCCGCCGTTGACTAGTATGGTGACAGTTCACCGAGAGTGAAGTCACATGCATGCGGGTGGGTGGTGGCTGCAGCTTGAGCTACGGCTCATACAGCCGCACGCGTTCAGCATCGAGATGAAGCGAGGTTCAGTCATGGCTAGGAAGAGGGTGGGGAACAAGAGAGTGCGCATCATCGCGGCGGCTGCGAAGCTCTTCGGTGACAAGGGTTATCACGACACCACGACGGCGGAGATCGCGGAGTCCGCAGGCGTCGCCGCGGGTACCATCTACATCTACTTCTCGAGCAAGGAAGAACTCCTCGTCGCAGTCTTCGAGGAGTTCCTCGGCAGGCACATGGAGCAGTTGCGCGAGGGGGTGGAGAGGGAGAAGACGCCCAGGGATAAGCTGATGCGGCTTCTGACTTACGGGCTGGAGCTGATGCAGAACAACCCCGACAGCGCGAGGATCTTCCTGTCGCAGCTCAGACAGAGCACGAAGATGATCACGACCGTCTCGAAGCGCAGCAGCCGTGCGTACAAGGACATCATCGAGAAGGTTCTCACCGACTGCGCGCGGGCGGGCGCCTGCCGCGAGGTCAACGTGCCCGCGGTCGCGTGCATGCTGTTCGGTGCATATCAGAGTGTCGTTCTCGAGTGGGTCGCGGACGGATGTTCCTACACACTGACAGACCTGACCGGAGAGCTGTCGGAGTTCGCTCTGCACGGAATCTGCAGCGCCGATCGTGAAGAAGAAGGCGCCGCGCAGTAGAGCGGTTCTTCACTCCCGCCCGCGATGGTCCGGAGCCAGGAACAGAACGAGGGCATTTCAGATGATACGAGGGGGCGCGTCCACGGCGGCGGCGCCCCCTCGGTCGTGGTGGTTGGAATGGCATTGCGCTCGGCGGTGGCGGGTTCCGACTGTGACGGACGGTGTGCCGGTTAGTCCAGGAGGACCGGGCGGAGTTGGTTCGACTAGGAGGACCCGGCGGAGTCGGAGGAGAGATCCGACCGTATCTGCAGGTAGGCCGTGACATCCCGGCGGGATACGATCCCGACAAGTCTACCTGATGCGTCTATGACGGGCAGCCGGCTTTGCTCCGTTGCGCTCATCTTCGACAGTGCTGTCGGTATGTCGTCGTCCGGTGACAGCGACGTCCCCGACGTGATAGGTATCGTGGCCTCACCGACGAGCGTGGTGTCCCACTTCTCTCGCCGTACACGCTTGACTGACTTGATCGTGATGAGCCCGATCGGCCGACCCTCGGATACGACCGGGTAGCTGGTGAAATGGTACCTGAGCACGTAGCCTTCGATGAGTTCCGAGAGTGTGATGTCCGGGGGAACCGTCACGGCGTCCGGTGTCATGACGCTCGCGATGCGAACTCCCTGCAGGGCTTCCCTCATCAAGAGCTGACGGTAGCTCGCCTCGGCCGCCTGGCGGAGGAACAGGGCGATGAGAATTATCCAGAGTCCCGTCCAGGTGTTGCTTCCCAGGAGCGCGACCGCTACACCGACGAGCACCATGAGACCCGCAAGGGCCTGCCCGGCGATGCTCGCGATGCGGGTTGCCCGATGGAGGTCGCCTGTGGCCCGCCAGACGAGCGCGCGCAGGACCCTGCCGCCATCCAGTGGCATGCCCGGCAGCAGGTTGAATCCGAGCAGTACGGTGTTGGCCACGGCCAGGTAGACGAGCGCGAGCTGTAGACCCGGGCGCCCCGGCGCGCTGCCCATCAGAGCAACCGCCGTCCAGCAGCCGGCCGCTATGAGGGCGCTGGCTGCCGGTCCGGCCAGGGCCACCTTGAGTTCGGTCTTCGGGTCCGGTGGCTCACTGAGGATCTCTGCGACTCCCCCGAAGAGGAAGAGCACGATCCTCTTCACGGGAATCCCGCACCTGACGGCAACGACCGGTGATGATGCCCAGCGTGACGTAGTGCAGAAGCGGGCGGTTGGGGAGGACATTGGGAAACCACCCCACGGTGAGAGCCCAGACGATGAGGGCGGCGATGGCAAACCAGCTGTAGTGCGCGACTACCTGTATCCCTAAGATACTGAACAGGGGAACCCCGCGTTGCCGCGAGAGCAGGGACGACACTCGTGTGCGCAGAGACTGTGCCATGGTTGCCAACTATAGCCTCGTGGGCCGGTGCGGTCAAGTGTGGGGGGCGCCCCCCGTTGCCTTCCGAAACCCGCTCGTCTACAATGGGAGTGCGATCCCGACCTCACCGCGTCCCCGTCGTGATCAGCGCAGGCTTGCGAACTCGGAGGTATCATGATGCTCGTGCGCGGCGCGGCGGAAGGTTCTGCCGTGATCGTCAACACGGGCGTGTTCTACGCGGCGATCTGGGCCGTCGCGGGGATTGTCTTGGGCCTGGCGGCGGCGGTGCTCGCCCTCACGCGCTTCCGCCTCGACCGGCCCCTTGTTGGCTCGGTGCTTGTGTCTGTGATCGTGCTTGTTGCGGCCGGCGGGTACGTCAACGTCGTGCATCTCCCAGGCATGTTCTCCGGTGCGTCGCTCGCCATAGATGCGTTGCTGCTTGCAGGCTGCTGTGCGCTCTGCGTCGTTCTTGTCAGAGTGTGGCGGGCGCGGCTCGCCCGCGGGCGACGCCCCCGCGCGTGGTCGCCTCTCGCGGTTGCCTCAGTGCTTCTCGTGGCCGTCCTCCTTTCGGCCGCGGCGCGGCACTCCGTGGGTTCTGGGGCGGACCTTGTGCCAGCGGAACCGCGCAGTGAGGGGCCGAACGTCCTCCTCATCGTCGTTGACGCCATGAGGGCGGACCATCTTGGCTGTTACGGGTACGAGAGGGACACGTCCCCTACCATCGACAGGCTCGCATCGGGCGGAATCCTCTTTTTGAATGCCTTCGCGCAGGGCTCCCAGACAAAGGAGACGACCGCGTCGCTCATGACGTCGCTCTACGCGTCGACTCACAACGTGAACTCGATCGGCGGTGTGCTTTCCGAGTCGTCGCCGACCCTGACAGAACTGATGCGTGCGGAGGGCTACCGGACTGCGGTCTTCTCGGCTAA
>JALGZG010000203.1 GCA_025782345.1 bacterium
CCACTGCGACGGTGGCGGTCAGAACGCCATGCGGCTCAATTTCTCCTACCCGACGAAGGAGGACATCGCGGAGGGAGTGAAACGTCTGGCGAGCGTGATAGAGAAGCACAAGACGGCAGTGAAGAACGGGAGGAACACGGTGATATCGCCCTGACCCGGAACGTCGCGGGTCTCATGGCGCTGTAGGCTGCCCCGGGTGGCCCACGGCCGTTGCGGTTGAGCGCGGGCGGTGGTACCCTCGGTGGCTCGTTGGTGGAATCGTCAGAAGTCGACACGGTCAGCAACTGGAACGGAGTGCAAGGGAATGGCAGACAAAAGGGCAGATCTGGCTGGACCGGGCATCAGCACGTACGAAGGGAATGGCAGACAAAAGGGCAGATCTGGCTGGACCGGGCATCAGCACGTACGAAGAGGTGGCGAAGATACTCCCGACGGACTACAAGCCCATCCTGTCCCCGATGGATCGGATGAAGGCACTCTACGAGATCAAGCGCTACATCGAGGACGGCATGGCGAAGGAGCTCAACCTGCAGCTCGTGCAGGTCCCGCTCATCGTCGACAAGAACAGCGGCGTCAACGACGACCTGGACCGCGACGGCTCGCGGACGCCCGTTGAGTTCCCCGCCGGGCTCGGTCTCGACAAGCCCATCCAGACCCAGGTCGTGCAGGCGGCGACGAAGTGGAAGCGCCCGGCTCTGGCGCAGTTCGGTTGCGCTCCGGGCGAGGGGATCAACACCGACATGCGCGCCGTCCGCAAGGACTACTTCCTCGACCACGATCACAGCTCGTACGTCGACCAGTGGGACTGGGAGAAGACCATCACGGTCGAGGACAGGAACCTCGACTACCTGAAGGACACCGTCAGGAAGATCTGGAAGGTCATCTACGGCGCCGGCCAGCGCGGCTCGAGTTCTTCCACGCCGAGGAGATCCTGGAGATGTACCCGGACCTCCCGCGCAAGCAGCGTGAGACCGCGATCATCAAGGAGCACCCGGCCATATTCATCATCGGCATCGGCTGGGTCCTCGAGGACGGCTACCCGCACGAGATGCGCGCGGCCGACTACGACGACTGGGTCACCGAGACGGTCGAGAAGAACGGCAAGATGATGCACGGCCTGAACGGCGACATCCTCGTCTGGAACCCGGTGACGAAGCGTCGCCACGAGCTGACGTCGATGGGCATCAGGGTGACAAAGGAGACGCTGAAGGTCCAGCTGGAGATGTCGGGCCAGCTCGATTTCCTGGAGCGTCCGTACCACCAGGCCATCCTGAACGACGAGATCCCGCTCTCCATCGGCGGCGGCATCGGCCAGGCGCGGACCTACATGTATCTGCTTCGGACCGCGCACCTCGGTGAGGTCACCGTGACCGTGTGGCCGGAGGAGCTGAAGAAGATCTGTGCCGAGCGCAACATCATCGTTCTAGAGTAGAGGCGCCTCGCTTCCGCGGGGCCGCTTGGCGCCCGCGGGGGCCGAGGTGCGAGCTAAGAGGGACCATCCGCGGCTGGCGACCGGCCGACGGGTGGTCCCTCGACTGTGTTTCGGGCGTGTGGATGGCGCATAAGCGCGGTGATTCACCGCCGCGGGGGCTCCCGCGGCCGTCGGCGGGCAGAGGGGCTACGAACCGGCCGTGAGGTGTGCTATTATCGCGCCGCCTGTGGCCCGTCGAACACGATTCGGAGAGGGAGCGTTCCGGATGTCGGACAGAGCCAGGATACTCGCCGTGAACCCCGGCGGTATGACCACCAGAATAGCGGTCTACGAGCAGGAGGAGCGCGTCTTCGAGGCGACCATCGAGCACTCGCGTGAGGAACTCGATGCGCTCTGCCCACCGAGTGCGCCGCTCGAGTACGCCTGTCAGCTCGACTACCGGAAGGACGCCATCGAGCGCGCGCTCGAGGAGGGCGGGCAGACCAGTGAGCCGTTCGACGCCATCGTCGGGCGGGGAGGGCTCCTGCGCTCGATTCCGAGCGGGACCTACGACGTCAGCGAGCAGCTCCTGGCGGACGCGCGCGTGGGCTACCAGGGCCAGCACGCCTCCAACCTCGGGGCTCTCCTGGCGGACGCGCTGGTCAAGGACCTGGGTGGCAGGGCCTTCATAGTCGACCCGGTGTCGGTCGACGAGTTTGATTCCCTGGCGCGCTACTCCGGTCACAAGGACATCGAGCGCAAGAGCCTGGGCCACGCGCTCAATACCAAGGCGACGGCGCGGAAGGCGGCGACCGCCCCTTGAACGACGTGAACCTCATCATCGCGCACCTCGGGAGCGGCATCTCCATCACGCCCCTGAGCGAGGGCCGCATGGTCGACGTCAACAACGCGGCGTCGGGCGGGCCGTTCTCGCCGGAGCGCGCGGGCGGGCTTCCACTGATCGAGATGCTCGACTACATGAAGAGAGAAGGTGTCCCGATCGAGAGGATGCAGCGCATCATCCTCCGCGAGAGCGGTCTGACGTCCTACATGGGAACGAACGACTTCCGCTCCGTCGCGGACCGCGCGATGAGCGG
>JALGZG010000389.1 GCA_025782345.1 bacterium
CGCGGCGATCGCGGAGGTCGTGGAGTCCCAGGGCTTCAAGCTCGGCCCGAAGGTCGCCGCGTTCGAGGGTGAGATCGCCGACTACTGCGGCACGAAGCGCGCGGTCGGTGTAGCATCCGGGACCGACGCCATCCTGCTGGCCCTTATGGCCGTCGGCGTCGGGCAGGGCGACGAGGTCATAACGACCCCGTACACGTTCTTCGCGACGGCGGGCGCCGTCACGAGAGTGGGTGCGGTTCCCGTCTTCGTCGACATCGACCCTAAGACCTACAACATGGACCCGGCGAAGATCGAGGCGGCCATCACGGAGAAGACGAAGGCCATCTTGCCCGTCCATCTATACGGCCAGTGCGCCGACATGGATCCCATCCTCGAGGTGGCGGACAGGCGCGGCATCCCGGTAGTCGAGGACGCGGCGCAGGCCATCGGATCGGAGTACAAGGGGCGCCGGGCGCGAGGCCTACCACCACTGGACCATCGGGACCAACAGCAGGCTGGACGCCCTGCAGGCGGCGGTCCTCAGTGTGAAGCTCAGGCACCTGGATGCGTGGAGCGACGGCAGGTCGGCCAACGCGGACTACTACGGCTCGAGGTTCGATGGAACGCGGGTGACCGCGCCCTGGCGCGAGGAGTGGAGCCGGCACATCTATAACCAGTGCATCATTCGGGTCCCGGATCGTGACGCGGTTCTGGCTTCCCTCCGAGAGAGAGGCATCGGCTGCGCGATCTACTACCCCGTGCCACTGCACCTTCAGGAGTGCTTCCAGACGCTCGGTCACGCCGAGGGGGATCTGCCGGAAGCGGAGAGGGCGGCGCTCGAGACCATCTCCATCCCGGTGTTCTCGCTTCTCACGGACGAGGAGAAGGCGCACGTGGCGGACACGGTTCTCGAGCTCACGGGCGGCAGCGCCTAGGGAGCGCCGCTCCCGCAGAGCGGAGTGCCGCTGCCGCACGGTAGGGTGCTGCTAACGCAGCGTAGAGCACCGCCTATGGAGGACGGACGAGATGGCCGGGGAGAAGCTCGGCAGGCATATCGACCTCTCATCCCCGCGGGGATACTACCTCGACTACTCGCATATGGCCGTGTGCGAGCCCGAGCGGAACGACAGTGGCGTGCCGGTCGTCCGTGTCAGAGGTGGCGACAGGGTATGCTCCCCTCTACTCGCGGCCCGCGCCGCGCTCGGCAACCTTGAGGTCTACCTGGAGAACGGAAACTCCCAACGAAGAGAGCGCTTCAGCAGTCTCGCCCACTGGCTTGTCGACAGCATGGAGATCCTGCCGGGTAGTTTCGGCGGCTGGTCAATGCCCGAGGTTCCTCGGGCGCTCCGAGGAGAGCTGCCACAAGGGTGGTTCTCGGCCTCCGCGCACGCGGAGTGCATCGCCGTCTTGGTCCGGGCGGTCTCACTCCTGCGTCAGGAGGGCGCCATTGAGGCGGCCAGGCGGGCCATGGGCGCCTTCCACACGAGCGTCGAGGACGGCGGATTCCTCCGCGAGATAGGCGAGGCCGGCGACGAGGGCGGTGTGGAGTCGCTCGCGTTCATCGAGGAGTTCCCGGTTCCGGAAGCGCCCCGTATGGTTCTGGGCAGCCACATCAAGAGCATCTGGGCGATGTTCGACTACCTGAACGTCGATGAGGACCCGGGGGCGCGCATCCTCCTCAATCGGTGCGTGGGCGGGCTCACCTTCGCTCTCGACAGGTTCGATCTGGGCTACTGGACCAGCGCCAGCCTGAACGGTCGTCGCGTGCGCCCCGCCAGCTCCGAGCGTCACAGCACCCACGTCCTGATGATGGACGTTCTCCATCAGATGACTGGTAACGACGTGTTCGCGGAATTCGCTCGGCGATGGAGCGGCTACGCGCGGAACTCCGGCAACAGGGTGCAGGCGTTGCTCGAACGCGCGCGCGCGGCGATCGCCAACGCGGGGGGCTCTGTGGCTCCGGAGTAAGGGCGTGGGCGGAGCGGAGCACCTGATTCATGACATGTTGCGTTCTTGGTTTTCTGCTGATTGATGCTATATTCAAGGTTCGGACTGCGGAAACGGATGACGAGGGGCACGATCGCCCGAACGAGGTAAGACGTGGATCTGGTCAGCTGGTCACTCATCATACTGGGCTCAACCGCGGCGCTGTCGTGGCTGCTCATGAAGCCGGTCGCCAGACTCGGGCTGCGGGTGGGTCTCGTGGACCTTCCAAGCTCGCGCCGCACGCGCGCGCGCGCTGTTCCCACGACCGGCGGCATCGTCATATTCCTCACCACCGCCGCATCGCTGGTATTCGCGTTGAGGTTATGCGGCCACGTGGCTCCGAACCTGGCGTTCAGGTTCTCTGCGCTCCTGGTCGGCGGGACCGTCATCGTCGTCCTCGGCATAATCGACGACCGCGTCAACCTCAAACCCGGCGTGAAGCTCATGGTCCAGGTGGCCGTGGCCGTCGCGATGGTCGCGAGCGGCATCGCATTCGGGAAAATCCGCCTCTTCTTCGGCCCGGCCATCGAGCTGGGGTGGCTCAGCTACCCGATCACCGTCTTCTGGATCGTCGGCTTCATGAACGCCTTCAATCTCATCGATGGTCTGGACGGACTTGCGGGCGGGATAGCCGCTATCGCCGCCTCGGCCCTCTTCCTCGTGGGTCTCATGAATGACAATCCGCTGTTGTACATGATGGTAGCGGGCATCTTCGGTAGCGGCATCGGGTTCCTCCTCCACAACTTCCGCGAGGGCAACGTCTACCTGGGTGATGCAGGCAGCATGGGACTGGGGTTCTTCCTTGCGGGAGGCGCCGTCATTGGCGGCCGGAGCGACCTCGCCAGCAACGCCGTGCTCGTCGTCGGCGCCTGCATGATAGTGCCGGCGTTCGATGTGGTGACGACCATCGTCCGCCGAGGCCGGTCGCACGGGGGAGTGATGACACCAGACCAGTCCCACGTTCATCACCGCCTCATCCGCTTCGGGCTCAACCCGAAGGCGGCAGTGATCGTGCTGTGGGGAGTTACTGTTTTCTTCGGCTGGCAGATGCTCGGGCTCATCGCGCCCTACGGGTTGATCTATCTGCTGGGGAGCTACGTCGTTGCCTTCGGTGTAGTCAATGTGCTGATGGAACAGCGGAGGAAGAACCTCAAGACCATGAAGAGCGACCTCAAGGAAGAAGTATCCAGCCTCGTGGGACTGCGTGGCGGCGACGGGGCCGAGAGCGTCTCATCGCTCCGCGAGATAATCGTCGCTCAGATCCGTCGCGAGGCCCTCTATCGGAGGATGATGAGAGACGAGGCCGCCGGTCGCATTCCGGGCGGTGCGGTTCCACGCGAGGCCGTTTCTGCCGCTCGTGGACCCGGCGAGCCCGTTCAAGACGACCAAGCGTCTCCAGCTAAGAGCAAGGCTGACGAGCTGCCGGTCTAGGGCTCGAGACGGCAGAGGACTTCGGACCGCGCCCCGACAACCTCAATGGCCTTCGCAAGTTCCGCGCAGGGAATCTCCCACGTAGACCGACAACGGCAAGTGTGCGGCGAGTCGTGATTGCCTCGGCGACGCGCTGATGATAAACTCATCAGTTTGGAAACCAGCATCATGCGGGAGCCGCCCGTTCTCCAGGTCGGGACGCGACAGCGCGCCGGCGCCACAGACGGATGCAAGGAGCGAAGTAATGCCACAGAGATACGTATACAACTTCGGCGGCGGGAAGGCCGACGGCCGCGGGGAGATGAAGGACATCCTCGGCGGCAAGGGCGCCAATCTCGCCGAGATGACCAACCTCGGCGTGCCGGTGCCCGCGGGGTTCACCATTTCCACGCGCGTGTGCACCTATTACATGGAGCATGACTCGACGTTCCCTGAGGGGCTGGTCGAGGACGTCAACGCCGCCATCGCGAAGGTGGGGAAGGAGATGAGGAGAGAGTTCGGCGGCTCCGTCAGTCCCCTGCTGTTCTCCGTGCGCTCGGGCGCGCGGGTGTCGATGCCTGGGATGATGGACAGTGTGCTCAACGTAGGTATGAATGACTCGACGGCGGCCAGCATAATCGCGAAGACGGGCACAGACCGCTTCGTCTACGACAGCTACCGCCGCCTCATTCAGATGTACGCCGACGTCGTCATGGACCTTCCGATAGGGGAATTCAACGCCCTCCTCGACGGGTACAAGAAGGACAAGAACGTCTGGCACGATACGGACCTGACGGCCGAGGACCTCAAGGGCCTCGCGAGCGAGTTCAAGAAGAAGGTGAGGGAACTCTCGGGCAAGGACTTCCCGGACGACCCGCACGAGCAGCTCTGGGGCGCCATACGCGCGGTGTTCGACTCGTGGAACATCCCGCGTGCGATCGCCTACCGGAAGCTCAACGACATCCCCAACGACTGGGGCACGGCGGTCAACGTGCAGGCGATGGTGTTCGGCAACATGGGCGAGGGCAGCGCCACCGGGGTCGCGTTCACGCGAGACCCCGCGACCGGCGAGAAGGTCTTCTACGGTGAGTGGTTGCCCAACGCACAGGGCGAGGACGTCGTGTCGGGTGTCAGGACGCCCCAGCCCATGAACGTCGCACAGAAGAAGGAGGACGACGGGGAATCGCTCGAGGAGACCATGCCCGAGATCTACGAGGAGCTCGACGCCATCCGGCAAAGGCTCGAGCTGCACTACACCGACACCCAGGACCTCGAGTTCACCATTCAGGCCGGCAAGCTCTGGATGCTCCAGACGCGGACCGGGAAACGCACCGCCGAGGCGGCGATTCGCATCGCCGTGGAGATGGAAGCGGAGGGACTCATCGACCGCAAGACGGCCATACTCCGCGTGGACCCGGACCAGCTCGAGCAGCAGCTCCACCAGAAGCTCGATCCCAATGCGAAGTACGAGTCGCTGACGAAGGGACTACCGGCCTCGCCGGGCGCGGCGGTCGGCCGGGTCGTCTTCACCGCCGAGGACGCTGTGGAATGGTCGGAAGACAGCAACGAAGAGAAGCATCGCACGATCCTCGTCCGCGAGGAGACATCGCCTGAGGACATTGACGGGATGAACGCGTCGCAGGGTTTCCTGACCGCTCGAGGCGGCATGACCTCGCACGCGGCGGTCGTCGCGCGCGGGATGGGCAAGTGCTGCGTCGCCGGCGCCGGGCACATCAAGATCGACTACGCCTCCCGGACGTTCAATGTCAAAGGGACAACGATCAAAGAGGGCGATTGGCTGACGCTCGACGGCTCGTCGGGAGAGGTGATTCTCGGACAGATGCCGACGGTCGACCCGGAGCTCTCCGGTAACTTCGC
>JALGZG010000211.1 GCA_025782345.1 bacterium
TGGAGCGCCTTCGGGAGCTTCTGCCGGATGTGAAGCGGCTTGCGGAGGTCCCGGTCGTTCTCGCCGAGGGCGGGGTGCGGCTGGTTCTCGTGGAGCAGCTGCCTGGCACGCGCATCGACGGCGCTGCCTTCTGGCTGAACGCGAAGTCGCCCGTTGTCGCACTGTCGCTTAGGTTCAATCGAGTCGATGGATTCTGGCACACGCTGATTCACGATCTGATGCACATCGTCAACGGTGACGTCACGCCGACCAACGAGCCGCGACTTGACATCGACATCTTCGGCGAACATGTTGCCCGTGATGAGGCAAGGCCGCCCGCCGAGGTGCGCGCTGACGCCGAGGCTGCGGAGTTCCTCATACCTCAGGACGCGCTGGGCGGCTTCATCAAGGGAGTCCGCCCCTACTATTCGAAGGCGAAGATTAGGCTGTTCGCCGAGAGCGTCGGCGTCCACCCCGGCATCGTGGTCGGGCAGCTCCAGCACCGCGGCGAGATCCCCTTCACGCACAGCCGCGACATGCTGGAGAAGGTCTGCGACGTCGTCTGTGACGCGACCGTCACAGACGGATGGGGCCACAGGCCGCAGCTCAGCGACTAGCTAGCTGGCCGTCCGACCCTGAACTCACGACAGGAAGGTCTGGTGTGCTGAACAAGGTCCTCTGGTCCCTTGACAACCACATGGATGACTTCGAGTTCGAGCGGCTCTGTACTGACATCCTCGGCCGAGATGGGTACTCGGACATTGTGCCAGTCGGCGGCCCTCGCGACGGGGGGCGTGATGCCGAGATACGCACCTACATGGGACTCAGGCGGTCTGGCGGTGTGACGTACTTCCAATACTCCCTGCGCAAGGACTGGGAACAGAAACTCAGAACCGACCTCTCGAATCTGCATGCTAGGGGCGCCGAGTTGCAGTTCTACGTCTTCGTGACGTCCAGAAGCGTCACCGGCGAGAGGCGTGACAAGCTCTCTGCGGAGACACGTGAGATCTACGGATGGGAACTGCTCATCTACGAGCGCGAGTGGTTGCGACATAGACTCGAAGAGAGGCATCCCGACTTGGCTGTGAAGTACCTTGGGGTCCCCTCTCCGGCAACGGCTGACCCAGAGCGACCGCGCCTCCAAGCTCCTTCTCCCGATGCCTTCCAACGCGATGTCGCTTGGCAAAACTACATACAGGGCGACTACGAGGCGGCGGTCCCGGGATTCAAGCGCCATCTCTCCTCCGCGCCCAGCGATGCCCGTGCTTGGCTAGCGCTTGGCTGGTGCCAGTACGTAGCACTGCACTACGAGGATGCTATCGCGAGCATCGCCAAGGCGCTGGATCTGGAGCCCGAGAACTCTGACGCTCGCAGGGTCAGGGCTGCCGTTCTGACCGAGAGAGGCATCAGGGATGGCAGCAAAGCTGATCTCATGACTGCGCGTGGGCTTCTGCAAGAGCTTGCGAAGGATGCTCGTGACTGGACCGACCACTACAACTACGCCAATGTCCTAGGCTCCCTCGGTGAGCACGACGGAGCCGTGGTTGAATACTCCGCGGCTCTGGATGTGAACCCGTCGATAGCGCGCATATGGAAGAACTTGGGCAGCACGTACTATCATCTCAAGGAACACGACAAGGAGATCACAGCCTACGACAGAGCGCTGGAACTGGATGACACGCTGGCGGAGGCCCTAGCCAGCAAGGGCGTGACCCTGCTGACCGTGCGCAAGCAGCCCGAAGAGGCTGTTCCCTTGCTCGAGCGGGCCGAAGAATCAGACTCGACCTTTCCGAATCGCTGGCCTCACTTCCGGTACTGGATGGCCAGAGCATATGTGGAGTCGGGGCGTCCGGTAGACGCCCTCGAGCAGTGTGCGAAGGGGCTGCACGTAAGTCCCGGGCACCGGGGGCTGCTTGCCCTCAAGGCTGTGCTGCTTTCGAAGCTCTGGCGGAGTGAACCCGAGTACGCCGATGAGGCTAGGGGCTTCTTCGAGTTCCTGTCGGCGCTCGATCCAACGGATTATGGCGCCTTCACGGAGCTTCTGCTCGTGACTCAGTCCTTCGGTGCCGAGGAGGCAGCCTGGACGCTCGCAGGTAGGCGTGCTTCGGTCGATGGTTCTCTGCTCAGAGAGAGCGTTGTAGTCGTGTGCAAGGCTCGATTGGAGGACTGGCTGGCAGCCTACAGGTTCTCGGCAGCGTACGAGCAGTATCGCGCCAGTGGTAAGGAGACCGGATTCAGGTCGCGGTTGGCGGCCTACGCCATAGACACGGACGATGACTTCGAGTCCGCTCTGGAGGTCGCCCGTACGCTCTCCTTCGGCCTGGCGTGCCAAGCGGTAGCTGAGGCAAGAGCGGACGAAGAGCCACTGAGGTTCGTCGAAATCAAGCGCCTCGTTATGGAGCGGTTGGGCACGTCGCTTCCACGTGTAGCGGCGAAGCTCGCCACCAACGTCAGAACCGGCAGCGCTGAGTCATTCGCCGACTCCCTGGCTCCAGTCATCTTCGCTTGGGTGCTGGCAGCGGGGGTAGAGGCGACAGGTCAGCTCGGGTACATCGCCGGCCTATTCGGTGTTCCCAGAACCCAGCTGAACTCCGATGTTCTGGCTGATCTCTCAGATCTGCAGGCGTGGCAGAGCCGGATGGCTGGAGAGACCTTTGGGGCAATCGCGGACGAACTCGACTACGACTCGTTGCGTGAGCGGCTGAGTAAGAAAGGGACGGCTAGCTAACTAGCGCATGCACCCGCGGCGCCAGCCTCAACGCTCGCGGCTGATATGCGGTCCGTTAGGCGCGCGGGTTCAGGAGAATACCTAATGACTGAGACCGTTGGTGAGTACTTGGAGCGGCTGGGCCGCGCAGCGCGGGCCGCAGGCAGTGCGCTGGTAGTCCCGACGGAAGAAGTCGGAGCGCAAGCGAGACACATGCTGCCTCCGCTTGACGGATTCCTTGAGTTCCAGAAGCTGATGGCGGAGATAGCCCGCCCGATCGCAGAGGCCGTCTCGGCATTGTCAGAGGAGCAGCTGAATGCCCTGGTCCATTGGCGGGAGGCATGGGAAAGCTTGCCACAGCGGCTGCGCGATGCTCTCTCTGTCCTTGCTGGTAATGGTTGGTATCTCGACAAGACGTTCTCGTTCAGGGCACTCTTCGAGCTCGCGGAGGGCTTCGCTTCGTCACGGACTGCGGAGGCGAACAGTTCTCTATGCGATCACTACGAAGCTCGCCTCGATTCTCTCGAAGGGAGACTATGTACACAGTTTCCGGAGAGGTCGGGGATTGTACGGTCTGCGCTAGGGGCGCACAGGTCTGAACAGTACGCTCTATCTGTTCCAGTCTTGCTCGCCCAGGCCGATGGGATCTGCAGTCAGTTGACTCAGGAGCAGCTGTTCCGGAAGAGGGACGGTAGGCCGAGACTTGCTGACCGATTCAAGACCGAGGAGTCAGTTGACGCGCGATTCTGCTGGCTTCACCCTCTGACGATAGCAGTTCCTGTGGTAGCGAACACTGGTGACCTAGATACTCTCGAAGGAGTTCTCAACAGGCACGCCATACTTCATGGGTTAGACGTGGCCTATGGCAGCAGGCTCAACAGCTGTCGCGCGATCTCCCTCGTCGCATACGTCTCTTGGATCCTGGATTCGAAGGCTGTGAAGTCGGACGTGACTGCATCGCCCACGCCCAACTAGCAGCGTATGCAGCCGACGAGCTTGGCTATCACGTCAGCTGCACCGGGCTTCGCCACGCCAGTCCTGCTGCCCGCGGCAGACACGCGATCCGTTGTGCAGGTCACGGTAAGGAGGTTGATATGCCACACACGATCACACTCAACGCGAGTGAGATGCGGATTCTGTTTCGCCAGGACCCTAGGACGGAGAGTGACGGTGGGTACCAAGGGCTTCTCGTGGGACTGCAAGGCAAGATCGATCAGTCAAGCGGCGAGTTGATTCTCAGCGACCAAGAGCTGGAGCAGATACGCAGGTACGCGTTCGTCTACGGCAACGGTGGGTGGGAGGAGCGTCTGAAGGACATCTTCAGCAGGCACCTCGGTGCCGATCTCACCGGGCGTTCGTGATGGCCCGCTCCTACGACGACGTCTCAACCGCGCGTGGAAACAGGATCTCGAGGAGCGCCGGGGCCACCGGCCTCGACATTATCTTCGCCGAGACCTCCTCGGCGCCCAGGATGCCCTCCTCCGTGATGATCCCCTCGACGAGCGACAGGGGAATGCGCTCGAAGTAACGGTTCTCGACCGTCACACCGGGGAGGGGAGTGGCCAGGACCTCGCTTGGGTCCCAGACGCGGTCCGGGCGACCCCTGGCGCCTTCGGCTATGAGCTTGTCGAGCAGCGCCGCCACGTAGACGGGAACACCGGCCTCCTTCGCCGCCAGCGCCAGCGGGTAGGTTCCAACCTTGTTGACGAAATCGTTCTCCGAGATCGCGTCGGCCCCGACCAGCACCAGCTGGCACCGTTCGACCAGCCCGGGGAGCGCCGCGTCGACCACCAGTGTGACGGGTATTCCCCACGCGGGGAGACTGGTCCCGAATTCGACTCCCTCGTTGGAGGGACGGGACTCCGAGACCACGACGCTGCATTCGGTGCCGTTCCGAACCGCAGCGGCCAGAACCGCTCGCACGCTCTCGCTCGTGCTCACCGTCGCCACCGCGGCGCCCGCGGGTACTAATCCAGCTCCCTCGAGACCGAGTTCCTCGAGCTGCGTCTCGCCCGATTCCCAGATCCTGCTGCACTCCAGATAGACGATGCGCCTCGCCGTGTCCGGGGAAACGCCCGACAGAACGGACCTCTCGGCCACGCTGAGCACCTGGCTGACGAGACTGATGATGGACGCCATCTCGCGCTTCGCTCTGACAAGCTCGCGACAGGCGTGGTGGAGTTCCTCCCAGAATGCCCCGGGATTGGAGGCGTCGGAGGCCTCGGCCATCTCGGCCAGCTCTCTCGCCGCCAGTCTCGTGAGCACGGACGCGCTCGA
>JALGZG010000314.1 GCA_025782345.1 bacterium
GGAATACGACCTGCCGGAGTAGCCGGCGGTCACACGAACGCGATGCGATTCTGAGGCACACACGGAGGCAACAACATGGCCGTAGATCTCGAGAAGATACTGCGTCCCGTCGACCACCCGATGCCACCCTTCCCGGCGAAGCACATGAAGGTCGCGAGCGGGGAGGAGATGGTCATCCGTCAGGTGACGCGCGACGAGATCCCCTCAATCTTACAACACGTGGCACCCCTCGTCTGGGTCGAGCGCGACTTCTACGACGTCGTCGCCGCGCGTGTCTACGCCGAGCTCCTTGCGTACTACGCGCATCGCATGCAGGATGAGTACGTGCTCGTCGCACAGATAGACGGCGAGCTCTGTGCGGTGGTGAACGGGCGGATGGTGACCGAGGACGTGGGGATGTCGCTGCACACGCTGGCGATGCGGCGCGGCCTGCGCATCGGCGCGCACGCGTTCGCGGCGAAGATGGAGTACCACATGGACATCCTGGGCCAGAAGGAGGTCCTGATCGTTGCCGAGTCGCCCATCGGGTTCCGACGCTGGATGATCGAGTACAACCTCGAGAAGCGCTTCGACATCGCGCACGAGCTCGGCGGCGTGCCGTCGTGGGCGCTCACCAGGGAGCTTTTCGATCGTGCGCGCGACACGCTCGTGGTCGGACGCCGCCCCGTGCCCGACGATCTGCTGGCGAAGGCCCACGAGGCCATCCTGCCGCCTTCGGACCCGCCGAGGCCGCCGGAGGACCTGCTCGCGGCGACACGCGCGAGGTACGACCCGACCGGCACCGCGCTCGTGCTCCAGCGCTGGAAACAGGAAAGGAAAGCGTGACCATGCGCGACGTCTACGTCATCGGCATCGGCATCACGTCCTTCACTCGCCTGGAGTATCCGCTCTCCGAGATAGCGGCTTATCCGGCCATGATGGCCATGAAAGACGCAGGGACGCGCGCGATCGACCACCTCTACGTCGCCAACATGGGCGGCGGGCGGATAAATCACCAGACGGGGCTCGCAAGCGCCGTGGTCGACACGCTGAGCCTGACGCCCGCGGGCGCCGAGACCATCGAGAACGGACCGGCCTCCGGAGGCTCCGCGGTCAAGACCGGCTACATGGCCGTCGCCTCCGGGCTTCACGATACCGTGATGGTCACCGGCGCCGAGCGCATGCGCGAGGTCAACAACCTCGAGGCGACCGACTTCGTGGCGACGCTGACCCATCCGCTCGCGGAGCACATCTACGGCGTCACACTGCCGTCCCTGGCGGCGATGTTCACGCGGCTCTACATGGAGAAGTACGGCGTCACCGAGCGGCACCTGGCGATGGTCGCCGTCAAGAACCAGAACGCGGCGCTTCTGAACGAGTTCGCGCACCTGCAGCAGAAGATATCGATCGAGGGCATCCTCGACTCGCCCGAGGCGATGACCAACAATCCCTACGTCGCGGTTGCTCGTAAGGTCGACCGGCCGCTGGTCAAGCTCGCCGGTGTCGGCCAGGCAACGGACACCCACGCGGTCCACGAGCGCGAGGACCCGACCGATCTCCTGGCGGTCCGGCGCGCGGCCGCGATGGCGTTCGAGCGCGCGGGGCTCGTTCCGGCGGATGTCGACGTCGCGGAGCTTCACGACGCCTTCACCATCCTCGAGATAGTCGAGAGCGAAGAATGCGGGTTCTTCCCGAAGGGCGAGGGGCACCTGGCGCTCGAGCGCGGCGAGACCGCGCTCGGTGGGAAGCTGCCCATCAACGTGTCAGGCGGCTTGAAGGGTCGAGGTCACCCGGTGGGCGCGACCGGCGTCGCGCAGGTCTACGAGATCGTCCATCAGCTTCGCGGCGAGGCCGGCGAGCGTCAGGTCGAGGGCGCCCGTGTCGGCTTCACCTGCAACTTCGGGGGGTTCGGGAACAACGTCGTGTGTCTGGCGTTCGAGAGAGAGAACTAGCGGCTCGCAGGGATGCGCGCCGGACAGAAGCCGAGCGCGGCGCGAGTCGCCCGATATGGAGCAGCCACCCATGCCACGCGAGATCTACGCATACAAGTGCAGGAAGTGCGGGCACACCCACTACCCCTACCGCATGGTCTGTAAAGATTGCGGGCAGAACGAGCACAACGAGTTCGAGCCCGTCCCGCTTCCCAAGACAGGGAAGCTCCTGACGTTCACGACGCTCTACAGTCTGCCGCCAGACTTTGAGGTGCCGAGCCTGGGGCTCGCCATCGTCGCACTTGCTGGTGGCATCACGGTCACGGGCCAGCACCGGATCGACGAGCCTGTGATCGGGATGGCAGTTAGGGGAGAGGTCGAGATCGTCCGCAGGGACGGGTACGACGAGCACTACGGGATGGTGTTCTACAAGGCGTAGATGGCACGGTGCCTGGCCGTGCGCCCGGACGCAGCTGGCCAGCACTTGCCCTCTCCGCGACCGCCCGGTGACGCCCCTTGACGCAACCCCGATGGAGCATCTGAGTCATGCTGGAGATCTACTCCATAGGCGACCTGGTCGAACCTGGAACCTACGACTACCTCAACGGCTTCCGCCGCGTGGCCAACTTCACGGACGGCAGGCGATTGGTCTCTCTCTCGCTCCCCGGCGTCGACCCAGGGCCTCTCAACATCGTGATGCGCGGATTCGACCCTGACGTTGTCAAGCACGTGCGCGTTGAGCCCAACGCCGTCTTCGTGGACGGCGCCCGCGTTGGGTTTGATGGTGACGACATCTACCTCTCCTCGATACTGCTCCTGCGCCGCGACCTCCGCGAGTTCCGCAGGAACCTCTCGCTGTTCGGCTCGTATCTGCTCGAGCTGGCGCCGGCTGAGAGCCTCGTCTTCCTGCTGGACCGGAAGCGCGCTCCCGGCTTCCAGAAGAACCTCACCGAGCACATCAGGAACTGCGTGCGCGACATCCTCTACTGGAACCGCCAGCGCGGGGTCAGCCGATTGCGCGGCGCTGGAGTCGGATTCACACCCGCGGGCGACGACTTCATCGCCGGCTTCCTCATGGGGCTGGTAGTGCTCGAACGCATGGGTCTCGGCGACTGGTCCGACGAGCGCGACCGCGTCATGGACTGGACGGGGTTGAGCGGCTGGGACGTGCTCGAAGTGGCGTTCCTCTCCTGTGCGGCTGGCGGGTTCGCGTTCGAATCTATGAGGGAACTCATCATCGCGCTCGACCTCGGCCCCGCCGACTACGTCCGGACCTGGACCAAGAGCCTGCTCGCGATCGGGGCCACGTCCGGAGCGGACATCGGCGTCGGCTTCTACCTGACCGTCCGCGAGGGCATGGCTGGGCGCTTGAAGGGAAGCCCCCAGACTGCTAGGGTCAGCTGGACTGTGAACGAGGGAGAGGGACTGTGGTCGTAGTCGGACTCATCAAGAAGGGCGCGTACTTCGACTCCGTCACGCTCATGACGGTGGGGAAGGCGCTCGCTGCCATGGACGGCGTCGTCGATGCCGCCGTCGTCATGGGCACGCGGGAGAACAAGGCCATCCTGGCGGCCTCCGAACTCCTGACGCCCGAGCTCGAGGCCGCCCGCGGCACCGACCTTCTCATTGCCGTCCAGGCCGAGA
>JALGZG010000393.1 GCA_025782345.1 bacterium
CTACGACACCAAGGTCTACGTGTACGAGGACGGATGGACTCCCGGGGAGTTCGTTGCCTGCAACGACGACAACTTCGACTGCGTGGACCCTCCGGTCTCCTATACGTCGTGGATCGAGTCCGTCGAGATCTTCGCCGGTCACGTGTACTTCATCGTCGTTGACGGCTACGGCAGCGGCTGTGGCGACTACGTCCTCGAGATGGAAGAGGT
Source organism: bacterium (assembly GCA_025782345.1). Lineage (GTDB taxonomy): Bacteria > Joyebacterota > Joyebacteria > Joyebacterales > Joyebacteraceae > JALGZG01. Next base: position 211 of record JALGZG010000393.1, read on the forward strand.
CGATTGCCCGGTCCCGTGTGACGTCATCTGCGTCGGCATGCCCGAGGGCGAGCCGACCTGCTATGACGGCTACGACGACCAGTTCAACGGTGGCTGCAACTCCGTGCCGCCCATCTTCTCGATCCAGCCTGTCGGCGACATGACGGTCTGCGGCGAGAGCGGTGTGTTCGACTTCGGTGGCTCGACGTACAGGGACACTGACTGGTATCAGATCTTCCCGTGCGGTGGTGTGCCCATCAGCATCACGGTTGAGGCCGAGTTCGGCGTCCTCTTCGGCTTTGTCGAGGGCATCGAGTCGTGCGTCGCTCCGGCGTTCTACAGCTACCTGACCGCTCCCGAGTGCACGCCGACCACGCTGACCGAGTACCTGCCCTATGGCGCGTTCGCGATCTTCGTGTCGACAGACGCGTGGGATCCGGCGTACGTCTGCGGTCTCGAGTACTCGCTCACGATCGAGGGCTACACCGAGCACTGCGATCCGACTCCGGTCGAGGACGCGAGCTGGAGTTCGATTAAGGCGCTCTACAGGTAGTTTTCAAGCAGCACATTGCACCACGAGAGCGCCCCGCCCAGTGCGGGGCGCTTCTCTATGTACCCGGGCCAGCCGGGCGCTCCGGACGCCGGCCTGCCGATGGCCGCGCGCGGCCCCTCCCACGGTTGCGCCCCACCCCCCACCGCGCTACCATGGTGCGGTCACCAAGCGGCGGAAGCACCCAACGGAGATCACGCCCGAGTGAACAGCCTGCTCATGTGCGCAGTTGTCATAGTCTGGCTCGTCATCGCGTATCGCTGGTACGGAAGTGTGATAGACCGCAGGGTGGTGCGTCCCGACGACAACAGAGAACCGCCGTCGTGCACGGACTTCGACGGCGTGGACTACTGTCCGGGCAAACCCGTCGTCCTCTTCGGCCATCATTTCTCGTCCATCGCGGGCGCCGGCCCCATCATCGGCCCGGTCGCCGCGGTCGCGGCTTTCGGATGGGGCGCCAGCATTCTGTGGATCGCACTCGGAGTCGTCTTCGCGGGCGCGGTTCACGACTACGTCGCTCTCATGGTCTCAGTGAGACACGGAGGTAGGTCGCTTCCGGAGATAGCCCGCGACGTGGTGGGCGCTCGAGCGCGCCTCCTCTTCATGGTGTTCGTCTGGCTGTCCCTGATCCTGATCATCGCGGTCTTCGCGGTGGTCGCCAGCAAGACACTCATGACCACCCCGGCGATCGTCATCCCGACCAGCCGCGCTCTTCGGATGGGCGACCTACAAACTGAAGCTGCCTGTCCCAATCGGTACCGTCGTGTCCCTGACGCTCCTCGCCGGGTGTATCGCTCTGGGTTACAGATTCCCCCTCTCACTTCCACTGGGGGAAGCGGCCGCGTTCCGCGCATGGTTCGGCATCCTCATCCTCTACGGGTTCGCCGCGTCCATCCTCCCAGTGTGGGTGCTCCTCCAACCACGCGACTACATCTCGACGTGGGTGCTCATCATCGGCGTTGTTCTGGGTTTCGCGGGAGTGGCGGTGTCCCGCCCGCCAATGAACGCTCCGTTCTTCACGGGCTGGCACTCCACGACACAGGGCCCGCTGTGGCCGATGCTCTTCATCCTGATAGCGTGCGGGGCCATATCGGGCTTCCACTCGCTCGTGGCGGGCGGCACTACCTCGAAGCAGCTCTCGAAGGAATCCGACGGGAAGATCATCGGTTTCGGCGCGATGCTGATGGAGGGCGCCGTGGCGACGCTCGCGATCGCCTGCGTCTCGGCGGGGCTCCTGTGGGCCGCGCCGGAAGGCTCGGCGCTCAGCTTCTCCGGAGTCCTCGAGGAGGGTGGCCCGATCAAGGCCTTCGGAGTCGGCTACGGGTCCTTGACAGCGCCGTTCCTGACCGCGAGCATCGGGACGCTCGTGGGCATCACGATGCTCAAGACGTTCGTCATGACGACGCTGGACACGACTGTCCGCGTCACGCGATTCATCACGGCTGAGTTATTCGGGCCTAAGCTCCCCATCTTCCGTAACCGCGTCGTCGCATCGGTGCTGGGGGTGGCGGCCGCGTACTTCGTCGGCTCTTCCGGCAGGTGGTCGGTGCTCTGGCCCGTGTTCGCATCCGCGAACCAGCTGGTTGCCGCGCTGACGCTCATTATACTGACCGCGTATTTGATCGGCATAAAGAGACCGTCGGGGTACACGCTCTACCCAGCCATTTTCATGCTGGTGACCACCATGGCCGCACTTGTCTGGAACGCTGTTCGGTTCCTCTTCCCTCCGGCCGGAGAGAGCGCTAACCTGATTCTGGGCATCGCGTGCGTAGTGCTCCTGGTGCTCGGCGGCCTGGTAGCGACGGAGGCGCCGCGGAGTCTGCGCGCCGCCAGGGCGCGGGTGTCCTGACAACGGAGAGGAACCGAGAGCGGGAATCCAACAGAGGGCGACTAGTGCCAGGAGACGTCATGCTCAGGAAATCCAGATGACCGAG
>JALGZG010000122.1 GCA_025782345.1 bacterium
AGCAGTACCCGCGCGCGTAGACGACGACCCTGAAGTCCCTTTCCTCGCCGCCGCCGTACCCGTCGTAGTAGAGATAGCCGCCATGGATCACGTTGTAGCCGGCGGGGTTCACCGACCATACTCCACAGTAATCCCAGTTCCACCGGTCCCACACGTAGAGCTCGATCTCGGCCCACGGGATCGGCCTTCCAGTGTAGTAGTCGAGCGCGTACACGTGCAGCGTCGCCGCACGGGGTGGCGGAGTGTTGCAGTACGGATCCTGGACGCAGACAATACATCCGGAGAGCATTATGGGTATGATCAGAAGGAGAATACCCGCGGTGAGGAATCGTTTCCGGGACGCTCTCGCAATCGGTCTCATGGTTCAGACCTCCTCTCGCCCGTTCTTTCAGACTCTCTTGAATCCCTTCGCAGAGCCGCCCGTAGGCCGTGGGACGAACGGCTCACTTGCTGCCGGGGTGCTCTCCTACGCGCCGAACACCCTCACGTCGAACTCGATCCACTTCATCCTGGGCACCTGCCAGTGCTGGAAGAACACGTCGTCACCCCAGTCATTCTTCATCGAGAGACGCCCGACTATTTCGGTAGGATCATTCTTCGAGCTCTCGGTGCAGTCGATCTCGATGACGCCGTCGGTGGGTCCCACGTTGAACCCGCGGGAGTACCCGTCGGAGCACTTCCTCATTCTGAAACGGTCGAGGAGGATCGCACGACGATCGTCGTCCCCGCGCGGGTCGCGATAGCCGTTCCCGTCGTCCCAGCCGCCGTTGTAGGTGTCTCCGTCGTTGTACCGGTAACCGTCGTCGCTCCAGTATCCACCGTCGTAGTTCCGTCCGTCATCACGCCAGTGTCCGCCATCGTACCAGCCGCCCCCGCCAACGTAGAACGATACCGAGGCACACGACCAGCGCTCCGGCTGGTCATGCCACCGGGGTGGCACGGGCCAGCCGCGCGGTCCGATGGCGACGTGGCCATACCGTCCCGGCGGGGGGGATCCACCGGGACGGCCGACCACTACGCTCCCTCCGTTCGGATGGTGCCGGGGGATCCAGGCACCGCCCGGGCCGCTGGGCCAAGGGGCTTCGTGGGCGCATGCTACCAGCGTCTCGATGCCTTCCATCCCAGCGATCCTGAGGGAGTATCTCCGACTCTCCGGAATCCTGTAGTTGCGTCCTGGACCCACGAAGGTAGAGCCGGACCACCTGCTCGGATATATGGTGCTCACCCGGCCGTCGGGCGAGTAATCGAGAATCGTAACGAAACACGGGCGGTCGACGCGGAAGTACACCCACAGGCGATCGCCGGGGTAGTAGGTTGACCATTCTCCGCGGTCGACCCACATGTGGACCCTCGGGGCAGAAGCGTCCTGCGACGGGTGCCAGTCGCCCCAGCCACTCCAGTGCGGCGGCTCCGGCACGACGACGACCCTCTCTTGTCTGGCGCCTTCCTCGACGGGCCTGGCCTCGTCGCCCATCGGCCTGTCTTCCTTCATCACGTCCGCTGCCGGCGCGGGCTGTGTCGTCGCAACGAGCACGAGCGCGGCTGTCAGGACAAAGAGCGCCACGAGGGCAGTTCGCCACCTGTCAATCGATATCGCACGGGTCATGACTGTCACCTCCTGTCATCTGCCGGAGTGACATCTCGTTGGAAGCTGAACTCTTCAGGTGCGCTCCGGCTACTTGTCCATGCGGTGAGTTTAGACGGTGTGCCCTGTGCCCTATTCAGCAAGCAGAAACGGCCGGGCATACAGGCCCGACCGTGAGGTGGCATCGTGTATTCAACTGCACTACTTGAGACACCCGCCGCTTCTGAGAAGCGACGGAAGAGGACCCTCTACCCGCGCGCCGAGAGCGCGAGAACCAGAACCCCCGCGCGTATCGGTGGTCCACCCAGAAGCACCGTCCCGCCGTTCTTCAGACGTATCTTGGTTCGTAGGATTACCTCGCGCTCAGGGGTCCCCCGTCCGCGTTCTCCGCGTGGTACCTCGCGGAAGAGGGTCACCAGCATCTCTATCATGTCCGAGCCGTCGCGGCCAAGCTGCTCCGGAGCGACCTCGATGGAGAAATGCTCGGGAAGCTCCAAGACGGTCGCATCACTGAACTCGACGGTGGCGCGATCCTTGCTGAGAAACGTGTAGCTGTCGTATGCGAAGAGCGACAGGAGGTTCTTCGAGAAGGGCCCCAGCCGCGGGTCCAGCTCGACGGCCGCCTCGCCGCGTTCCGAGGCGGGGCGCTTGGCGGCGGCAATCGAGGTCACCTCCACCACTATCTCGCGAGAGGATGCGGCCAACGCCGGCGCTGCGAGCATCACGAGCAGCGCTATGGAGCAGACGATAACAGTCGTCCTCATGTGCCTCCCCGAGGCCCGACCCCGGACCGAGCTACTTCGCCCCCGGACCCTCTCCGCGAATCCCGCCCTCGACCTCTTCCGAGAACACCCAGATCACCGTCATCTCGGGGTCCTGAGAGGAGAAGAACATCGGCGTATACCCCGCGGCGAGGCTCTCGATACTATCGACGATGCACTCGTTGCTCGCCGCGGCTGTCCCGCCGCGCCACGGCCCAACACCAAGAGGCCCGACGGTCAGGATCACGAGGAGAACCACGACGCACGCGGCCGCGAGCGCGTAGGAGCGCCTCGGCACCGGAGCGTGGACGGGTCTGGTCTCCCGGATCTTCGCGGTACGCCGCGACTCCCTGTCGACGACATCCAGCTCGAGCTTGAGCTCGTGCCGGAACTGAGCCCACCTGTCGTTCGAGACGGCGGGCGCTCCGTGGCTCTTCAGGATTCTATCAGATGCACGAATCGAGTCAAGCTCGCTCGCACAGGCCGCACAGCGCCCGACATGCGCTTCGACCTTGCGATTGAGCTTTTCGGGCAGTTCCCCGTCGGCGAATGCCGTCAGGTATCGTTCGAATCTACATGACCTTCTCATTATCTAGGCGTCCTCCGCCCCTCCTTCCGGCACGGACCAACCACCCTGGACGTAGGGTGCGAGCATCGCTCTCAGCTTCTTCCTCGCGTAGTGCAGGCGTGACATCACTGTTCCGATCGAACAGCCGACAACATCCGCGATCTCCTTGTAAGACAGTCCCTCTATCTCGTACAGGACGAACACGGACTTGTGATATTCGGGCAGGAGATCGATGGCCTTCTGGATCTGTTCTCCCAGTTCCGACGACAGAGCGTCGGCTCCGGGCTCCCGCGGCAGACTGGCCACGATCGGCTCACTGCCCGCGTACTCCGCTACCTCTTCCGGAACCGCCAGTGAATCGACCGAGCGAGCTTTCTTCCTCGTGTAGTCGATGCACGTGTTCATCGTGATCCGATAGAGCCAGGTCGAGAAACTCGACTTCCCCCTGAAGCTCTTGATCCCGCGATAGGCGCGGATGAACGCGTTCTGTGAGAGGTCCAGCGCGAGATCCGGATCCTTGGCGAATCGATATGCAACCGCGTAGACGATGTCCTTGTGGCGCTCGACCAGATAATCGAAGGCCTCGCGATCGCCTGCCTGGGCGTCCCGCACCTTCTCGAGATCGATCTCCTTGGGGTCTCGTTGCTCCTTGGGATCTCGCTCAGGCATCTTACCTCGCCGGGTGGTCTGACGGATTCGGGCGCGCGATATTCACTTCAGAGACCGGTTCGCGCGGAATCCGGCCGTCTCGCGGGATTCCCCGCTCTAGATGCGGATATCCCCGAATTCGCGGAGCTTCGAGGTCACGGTCTCCTGGATCTCCGCAAGGCGCTCCTCGGTCCGGGCCTCGAAGCGCATGACGATGACCGCCTGAGTGTTCGACGCCCTGACCAGGCCCCAGCCGTCGCCGAAAAGGATTCTCACTCCGTCCACATCGATCACGTCGTAGTTGGCCTTGAAATACTCCACGGCCTGCTCGACCATCTTGAACTTGGTCGCGTCATCGGATATCTCGCCGCGAATCTCCGGAGTCGAGTAATACTTCGGGAGCGTGGCGACCATCTCCGACAGCGACTTGTCGCTTCGCGACAGCATCTGTAGGATCCGGCAGGAGGCGTAGACGGCGTCGTCGATATTGTAGTAGCCGGAGGCTAAGACCATGTGGCCGCTCATCTCTCCGCCCAGCGGCGCTCCACTGTCGCTCATCTTCTTCTTCAGATGAGAGTGCCCGGTCCTCCACATGACGGGTGTGCCGCCGTGGGCCTCGATGTCCTCCACCAGCGCCTGCGAGCACTTGACGTCGAAGACTATCTCGGCTGGACCCTCGGCCAGAACCTCGCGCGCGAGCAGTGCGAGCATTTTGTCGGCGAAGACCACGTCCCCGTTCTCATCGACCACGCCGACCCTGTCGGCGTCGCCGTCGTAGCCAATGCCGATGTCGGCGCCGTGCTCCTTCACCGCGGCGATAAGATCCGTGATGTACTCCAGGACGGTCGGGTCCGGGTGGTGGTTGGGAAATGTGCCGTCCGGATCACAGAAGAGAGGGATGACCTCACATCCCAGGCTGGACAGGATGTCGACGGCCACGAGGCTTCCGCATCCGTTGCCGCAGTCGGCCACGACCTTGAGCGGACGATCGAGCTTGATGCGTTCGCGCACGGCGTCCTTGTACTGCTCGATGATGTCGGCGGACGAGCACGTCCCCTCCCCCGTCTCGAAGTCGCCGCTCTCGATGATCTCGCGGATCTTCTGGATCTCTTCCCCGTAGACCGAGTCACGACCCAGGTTGAGCTTGAAGCCGTTCATGTCCGGCGGATTGTGGCTGCCGGTTATCATTATGGAACCGTCCACCGGGAGGACGTAGAGGCTGTAGTAGAGCACGGGCGTCGGCACGGTCCCGATATCGACGACGTCGAGGCCGACCGAGAGCGCTCCCTCTGTGACGAGGGCGCGGAACCTCTCGGTGGAGAGACGTACGTCCCCGCCGAGCGAGATGCTTGTGCCACCGTGGCGAAGAACGTACGTCCCGAATCCCCTGCCTATGTCCCTCACGACATCGTCCGTGAGGTCCTTGTCCACGACGCCCCTGATGTCGTACTCCCGGAAGATGTAGCTCTGCATCGATTCCCCTTTCGGATCACTGATGTAGCTTCTGGACCGGCCGTCGGGTCTGACGCCCGGTCGCTAGGCCGGCTCAGGCTCGCGTGGCGGCTCCGGGGACGACTCCCTGTCGGTTGATTTCCCGAGCGCGTGCCGCAGGCTCGACCACCAGGCCTCGCCCTCGCGGCTCTCGAACTCGATCACGAACCGGGCAGCACCCCCCATGCGAACGCGCACCCGTCTCAGTGCGGGCGTCGACCCCCCGAGAAGGGACACGTCGAGGACCGCGACGTCAGAATCGGCCGAACGCAGAAACACAAACCTCATCGGGTCGCGGCGACCGCCTCTGTCGATGACGTAGAGAGCGGCACGCGTAAGACGCACGTCCGCGTGGACCGACCCGCGGGCACCGTCCGTGAGCTTCACCTTGACGTCCTCTTCCTTTCGAAGGACCCCCTCGGTCCGCGCGCGGCGCTCCCACTCTTCACGGATGGTCCTTGCCTTCTTCCTTCGTATCAGCTCCGATACCACGGCGAAGAGCGGCGCGAAGAGATACGGCAGGCTCTTGCCGAACTTGCCGAGATTCAGTTCGGGGAGGCGGGCGGACAGCCCGCGGATGGACAACCCTGTGAAGTCGGCACTGACCGTGATCCTATAGACGATGTAGGCAACCACAAGCGCGGCCAGCGCCACGTACGCCCAGCGTTCATCTCTCTCGTGACTCAAGCTCCGCTCCTCACAGAAATCGTCCCGAGCGCCCGATGCGGCGTCAGTCCAGCGTCGTCCCGATCTTGTCCCTGACTTCCCGCATGGTCTCCTGTGCGATCGGCCTCGCGCGGTCCGCTCCAGCCCTCAGGATGTCGCGCACATCAGAAGGCCTCGCAAGAAGCTCCGTGCGTCTCGCGCGCACGGGAGCGACCGTCTCCTGGATGTGCGCTGCGACGATTCTCTTGCAGTCGACACAGCCGATACCGGCGGAGCGGCAGCCTTCCGCGCAGTGAGCGATCTCCTCAGGCGTCGAGAAGATCTGATGATACGCGTAGATATTGCAGACCTCGGGGTTGCCCGGGTCGGTTCGTCGCATCCTCGCCGGGTCGGTGACGGCGGTGGCGAGCTTCTTCGATATCTCTTCGTCCGTGTCGTCGAGATAGATGCAGTTGTCCAGGCTCTTGCTCATCTTGTTGACGCCGTCGGTACCCACGATCTTGGCGCCCTTCGACAGAACCTCGGCCGGCTCCGGGAACGTCTCGCCGAATACCGAGTTGAAACGCCGCGCCATCTCGCGGGTAAACTCGAGGTGCGGCACCTGGTCCTCTCCCACGGGCACGATCTCGGACTTGTACAGCAGTATGTCGGCGGCCATGAGGACGGGGTAACCGAAGAGACCCATGTTGACGTTGTCCGGATTCTGCCTGACCTTGTCCTTGAAGGTCGGGATCCGGGACAACCGTCCCATGGGCGTGATGCAGTTCAATATCCATGCGAGTTCGAGGTGCTCCAGGACCAGCGACTGAAGCATGATGATCGACTTCGCAGGATCAAGTCCGGCAGCCAGGTAGCTCGCCGCAGCATCGAGGACGCGCACCGGCATGTCCTTGGGGTCGTACCTGGCCGTCATCCCGTGGAAGTCGACGATGCCGAAGACGGGCTCGTACGAATCCTGAAGAGCTACCCACTGCTTGATGGCCCCGAAGTAATTGCCGATGTGGAGCCTGCCGCTCGGTTGTATCCCGCTGAAGAAGTGCTTTCTCATGGTGTCTCCAGATGTCCTGAGGTTCGCTTGCGACCCGCGGCAGTCCACACCGCCGTGCCGCCCGAGTAAGCCGGTCGCGGCCGGGCCGCGCAACGTCCACCCATGCTAGCACGTGCGTACCCGCCCGTTCAACCTGATGGGCGCTGATGCGGTGTTCCCGCCGTCATTCGGCCTCGGGCAGATTCAGGGCGCGGAGCCGCCTGCGGGCCTCGTCTGATACGGGATTCGCAGCGAGTGCGGCCTCGTACGCTCGGACGGCGGCGGCCGTGTCCCCCTTGACCTCGTGAAGACGACCCGTTGCCAGGAGGATCGCCTCGTCAAGATCCCGCCTCGCCGTGTCGCCGGCCAGGAGTTCCCCGGCCAGGTCGATGCTGCTCTGGGCCTCGTCCAGTCGCCCGAGCTCCGCAAGCGCTCGCGCGCGCTGGATGTGCCCCGTCGGGTCGGAAGGCCTCGCCTCCACGTATACGTCGAGGTGCGTCACCGCCGTGGCGAAGTCGCCCGAGCAAAGATGGAACCAAGCCGCCTCAAGCCTGACGTTGGTGTTGGCCGGGTCAAGCGCCAGGGCTCTGTCCATCGCTTCAAGCCCGTCTGCCAGGCGCCCGCTCCGCACCAGGGCTCCGGCGTAGGCGTGCGCGAAGGAGGCGTTGCGGGGGTCAAGGGCGGCCGCGGCGCCGAACTCGTCTACCGCGGCGCTCCAGTCACCGGAGGCCGTCGCCTCCGCTCCCAGCTCAATGTGCATGCCCGCAAGCTCCGTTCGGTTCACTTTGGGTATCAGGTGGCGTCCGTCGATCGTCACATGTATCGGCTCGGCGTCGGTTCGAATCTCGAAAGGTTGGTGCGACGACTCGATGGCTATCGTCTCGTCGTATGCCCAGCCTCCGAGGTCGATGGTTATCGGGAGCGGAGTGCGGAACGGCTCGCCCTCCTGCCGAATGAGCCCGCGCACAATGTAGGTGCCGTCTCCGACGGGCGTTGCCTCATACTCGATTGCATACGACGGCAGGTCGCTTCTCGACACCCACTCGTAGAAGAACCAGTCGAGGTCGTGCCCGTACTCTTCCTCGAGGGCCTCCGCAAACTCGCGAAGGCCTACGGACTCCCCGCCGTGCTCAGAGGCGACTGATCTGAGCGCTGCGCAGTACGCGCTCTGTCCTACCATGGACTCGAGTATCTCGAAAACCGCCGAGCCCTTGCCTCCGCAGATACGACCGTCGGAGGACGCGCCAGGGCCAAGGCAATCGAGCAGCGGGACGTTCCTCGCCGAGTCCCGTATGGCCCTCATGTACTGCGCCCGTCTCAGTCCTCTCAGTCGCTCCGCGCGGTCCTCGTCACCCGTGGCCTCGAGCCACCCCGCCTCGGCCTGCGTCGCCAGACCGGCGGACACGAACTGACCGGAGTCTATCCAGAAGGTCCACCAACTGTGCGACAGTCCCGACACGATCTTGCTCAGCGGCATGTTCAATGGAGAATCCGGCTGCCCCCCGCTCTGGACCACGACCAGCCCGGGACCGACCACAATGGCCGTGGGCCGGCCCGGATCGACCGGAAGCCGGACGATGTTGAGCCACTCGTACGGATATGCACCGAAGCAGGTTTCGAGAAAGCGGAGAAGCTCGATCAGTTCAGATGGCACCGAAGACGCGGAGCCCTCCCACCCGGCGGCGCCCGATCCCGCCGCGCCATCGACGGAGAGTGTGTGATTCCCGAAGAACACGTCCCCTACTACCGTCAGTGAGCTCTCGAGCCTGCCCACGACGACACCGGCGCGCGTAATGGGCGTCGGCACATCCCACACGTCTCCGTCGGTGCAGGTCTCAGCTCCAGCGAGCGACGGAGCCATGCCGGCGAGGGTGCCGCTAACCACGCTGGAGTAGCCGGTCGGATATCGAACCTCCACGCGAAGCCGGGCCGGATCCCGCGCATCCGATACAGGGTACCAGTGGAAATCCGGACCGAGCACGACGACGTCGTCATTCACCAGGGCGCCATCGACCGGCGCGAGCCGCCCTTCGTAGCTCAGTGTCATTTCGAGCGGGAAGGTGGGAGCGCTCGCGGGAGCGAATACTTCGAGGACGTTCCCGAGCCGCGTGTGCATCAGCGTGTCACCGCGGGCATCGCGGGCGGTGAGCACCCGGAGGCCCTCATCGAGCAGCAGCAGGACGTGGTTGCGTGGTGATTCTATCCAGAGCCGGCTCTCCCCCGAGAGCCACCCGGCCCGCGGATCGATACAGACTGAAACTTCCTGTCTGATGATGTCCTGCTCTTCCAAGGCCTGCCGTGTCGCGTCGACACGCTCCTGGTCGATGGCGAACAGTATCTGGACAGCTTCAGACACGTGTGCCCCGGCGGCGTCATCCCGGTCTGCGGCCAGCGACGCACCTGAGGGCGTAAGCGGCGCGCAGAGGGCCGCGGCCAGGATGCTGATGAGACAGATCGCGTGTCGGTTTACCCTGTGCACATGAATCTCCGTGTGTAGGCGGAGTGGCGTAGACCACCTTCTCTTGACCCGAAGTGCCTGGCATACTATCATATTTGAATAGTCGAACGGAAAGGGAGTAGCTACAGATGGCACCAGTATACAGTGAGAAGGTCCTGGAGCACTTCAGAAACCCGCGGAACGTGGGCGAGCTGAAGAACCCGGACGGCGTCGGGATCGAGGGCAACCCCGTGTGTGGCGACCTCATGGAGATCCACATCCGGGTCGAGGACGACCGCATCACCGACATCAAGTTCAAGACCTTCGGGTGCGGCTCTGCCATCGCCACCAGCAGCATGGTCACGGAACTTGCCAAGGGCAAGACCCTCGACGAGGCCCTCGAGATCACGCGACAGGACGTCGCGGACGAGCTGGATGGCCTACCGAAGCAGAAAATGCACTGCTCAAATCTTGCGGCCGACGCGCTTCACAAGGCTATCGAGGACTACCGGAAGAAGCAGGCCCCGAAGCAATCCGGGGGCTCGGCAGACGCCTAGGCACAGGTGCTGGGCGCCGCGGCACAGCCGGAATAGCGAATGGTCTCTGTAGGTTCTGCGCGGCTCCCACAGACGGGGGCCGCGTATTGCGTACCGGTTTCCTGTTGACAGAGAGAGTGGTCGTATCGTAGTCGGTGTTCACAGGTGGTCATTCCTCAGGCGCGCCACAGCCAAGGAGGGCAAGATGCAGGACGCACCCCAGGTGACTCCGCAGGGCGAAGTCCAGCCAGCTCCCGGAACGTCCCCGATGAAGCCGCATCGCGGAGGGGCGATCCTCGCGCTGGGTATCATCGGGATCGTGGTCTGCTTCATCACCGGCATCATCGCCTGGGTGATGGCTCGAGCGACCTCAAGGAGATGGACGCCGGAATCAGGGACAAGACTGGCTACTCGCTGACGAAGGCCGGGATGATCTGCGGGATCGTCGGTGTGGTTCTGGCGATCCTCTCTATCTTCTGGATGATATTCGTCATCGGTCTGTCCAGCGTGCTCGGAGCCGTGGGCTGCTAGGCGCGGAGCGTTGAGGCTGACGTTCGTCAGAGGACAGCCGGCGTTCCCCATACCGCGCGCGGCGATCCTGGCGGGAGCGTTGCTGCTCGCGCTCGGCATCGTGGCGACCGCGCTGCCCGGAATAGAAAACGGCCCCGTCGTCTGCCCGTTCAGGGCGGTGACGGGGCTTCCCTGTCCCACGTGCGGCCTGACGAGGGCCGCTCACTCGCTCATGCGCGGCGACCTCGGCAGTGCACTCGCCATCAATCCCTTCGACACGTTCTTCTTTCTCGTAGCCGCACCGCTGTTCGCCGGGCTGTGGGTGGCCAATCTGGCGGGCGGGTTCGCCGTCCGGATCTCGATGTCACCGGCGGAACGGCGGGCTGCCTGGGCGCTTCTCGCGGCCGTGACGCTCGCCAACTGGGCCTACGTTCTCGCAACCCACCGCTAGGGCGCCTTGCCACCGTAGAGCTCGCGATAGACCTCCGAGTAGCGGAACACGCGCCTGACGTAGTCGATGGTCTGCGAGTACCCGATATCCTCGACGAACACGTCGCTGTCGCGCTCGCCCCCGTACCCCCACCACCTCTCGGACGAGTCGGGCCCACCGTTGTAGGCCGCCAGCGCCCTCATGACGTCACCGTCGAACTCGTCGAGTTGTACGGAGAGATACTCTGTCCCGAAGCGGATGTTGGTCTCAGGATCAAACAGATGGGCGGTTCTGAACCCGCGGTGCCCGAGCCTCCTCGCAACCCACTTGCCCGTGGTGGGCATGATCTGCGAAAGCCCGAGGGCGCCGACCCACGAGACGGCGTCGGGCTCGAACAGGCTCTCCTGCCGTATCAGCGAGTACTCGATGTAGGGATCGATGCCCCTCTCGGCGCACTCGCGCTCGATGATGCGCCGGAAGTGTGTGGGACAGATGCGCTTCCGCAGATAGACCGGCGCGTCGCTCAACTCCTCGGCCGGGGACATGGCCAGGATTCTCTCCGACAGTAGGATCGCGCGCTTGTGCAGGCCGACACGCTCACAGTAGTCGATGAGGATGTCAAGAGCGCGCGGATCCCTGCCGACCACGTCCGCGAGATGCGTCAACTCCGTCAGGGCCGCGCTTCGCATGTGGAGGGCCCGAAGCGCGTCGGCCCGTCTGAAGGTCGGTTCACTGAAGATGCTCTGCCTGAGCGCCACCCTGCCCACGGGGAAATAGACCTCGTCATACCACTCCGCCAGCCATGCGGCGAAGTCCAGCGCTTCGCCTCCCCACATCGCCTGACGCGCGTTGCGGGAGGTCGCTCGTGAGCGCGCAGGTCCGCCGCTCGCCGCCCTCGCGCCGTGCCCAAGCTCTCGGAGACGTGCGCGAGCGCGAGCGCCGTAGTAGGAGTCCCTCGCAACCTCCACCGCCTCGACGTAGGTCGCGACGGCATCGTCCGCCCCGGAGAGATGCTCTCTGCACTTGCCCGACCAGAAGAGAGCGCGGGCTTCATCCTCACCAGATGCCGCCGCGAAGATGTCCGCGAACACCACCGCCGCCCCGGAGTAGTCCTCCTGCTTGTAGAGGCACAACCCCACCCGGAAGAGCGCGTCGCCGGCCCGCTCAGACGTCGAGTAGGCGCCCACGATGCGGCGAAACTCCGCGCCCGCCTCCTCCCACTTCCCCGTCTCTTCCAGAAGCCTGGCCTTCTCCCAGAGCAGCTCAGGGGCGGCCTCTCTGACAGGGTTCTCCACGGCGAAGCGCTCGTAGGTGGCCAGACTCTCCTTCAGCCTGCCGCTCGCGCGGCGGCAGTAGGCGAGCTTCGACCACGCCAGGTCATAGTACTCGGCATCGGGTCCGAACTCCGTCGCGTCCTCGTACTTCCTGGTCGCCGTTCTGAAGTTCCCGCGGCGCTGGTGGCTTCGTCCCAGGAAGTAGCTCGCTTCGTGCTCGAACTCCTTTCGCTCGTCGTGGCGGATGTAGTAGGTGAAAAACTCAGCGGAGTCCCTGTAGAGCTTGCGGTTATAGAGAACCAACCCCTGATGATACCTGTCCGTGAACGCCCGTGAGATCTTGCGTCCTCTCTTGAGCGCGTCGTGGGAGTGTCGAGACCTGGCGAAATCGTCGACCGCGGTCGCGTAGCTCCGACTGGCCGCGTCCTCGTCGCCTCTCTTCTCGTAGGCGCGGCCTATCCTGTAGTGCGCAAGTGCGCGCTGGTCGTAGCTGTCGGCCTCTGCGAGGAAAAGGCGGTACCACTGAAGCGCCATGTCGTAGTCGTCTGTCTCTTCGTAGAGGCCCGCGAGTTCGAGGATGGCGGGCAGGTCGAACACGGTGTCTACACCGTCGTCGATGACGGTGCGAAGCTCCTCTGCCGCGAGACCGGGCTCGCCTAGCCCTTCGTGACACGCCGCCAGGCGGAGTCGGACGAGGTCCTCGACCTCACTGAGCTCCGTGAGTGAGAGGGAGTAGCCGACGAGCGCAGACTCCCACTCCTCGAGGTGCTCGTGGGACCGTGCCATCAGGAAGAGGCTCCGGGCAGCGAGGTCAACGAAGTACGCCGCCGGTGAAGCGCCGGCGTTCGACTCTATGGCGTCTATCGTCAGCGCGTAAAGATCGGCCGCGTCACCGTAGTTCCCGTGGCTGAAGTGCAGATCCGCCTCCGAGAACAGCGAGTCCGCCCGAGCGCGCCAGGACGCGTGCGCGGGGCTGCTGAATAGCAGAACCACGACCGCAAGGACGGCGACCACGCAAATGGTCGACGACGAGGAGCGGGCTCTCGTCGTGGCGGTGGGTCGAGGGCGTCTTCTCATGTGGTCCCCAAGGCTCCTTGTGATATCAGCCACCGTCGAGACCCAGGAGAGCCCCTACGTCGCCGGCCGTACTGGCGGCGACGGCTTCGTTGGCCAGTGAGATGGCGGTGTCCAGGTCGACGTCCCTGATCGCCTTCTTCGTCCCGGGCAGTCGACCGTTGGAAACGCTGAACTCCCGCAGTCCGAGACCGATCAGGAGCGGTACGTAGGCCGGCGTGCCGGCCATTTCTCCGCACAGGGAGATGGGCTTCCCCGCCGAGGCGGCTCCCTCGACGGCTCGCGCGATGAGAGCGAGCACGGAAGGGTCGTGCGGCCTGTAAAGACGGCTCACGTACGAGCTGCCGCGGTCGACGGCGAGCGTATACTGCACGAGATCGTTCGTACCTATGCTCAGGAAGTCGCACTCCTCGGCGAGGCGGTCGGCAACCATCGCCGCCGACGGTATCTCTATCATCACGCCGAGTCTGATGTTCTCGTCGAAGGCGACGTCCCTGAGTCTGAGTTCACTCTTCGCCTCGTCCAATCTGCCGAGCGCCTGGCGCAGCTCTTCCACCGAGGAGATCATGGGCAGCAGGATACGCACCGTTCCCAGCAAGCTCGCGCGGAGGATCGCCCTGAACTGAGCCAGCAGGAGGTCCGGGCGATCAAGGAGCACACGCGTCGAACGGTAGCCGAGGTTGGGATTGTGCTCGCGCAACGGGTTCTCAGGACCTATGAACTTGTCGCCGCCTACGTCCAGCGTTCTGATGGTGACCGGCCTGCCGGCCATGGGCTCGACGGCTCCTCGGTAGGCCTCGAACTGAGCGTCCTCATCCAGGAACAGATTCGCCGACATGAATATCATCTCGCTGCGAAGGAGCCCGATGCCGTCGGAACCCAGCTCCGCGGCCTGCCGTGCTTCATCACACGACGCGACGTTGCTCATGAGCGCTATCTCGGTCCCATCGCGCGTGACCGACGGAAGTTCCAGGACCGAAGCCAGCTCGTGGCGCTCCCTGGTCTGCTCCTCTCGCATGCGCTCGTAGCGCGCCCGGGTGTCGGCGGACGGGTCAACGATGGCCACGCCCCGGGCCCCGTCCAGTGCTATGAGCTCCCCTGTGCGGACCTTGTCGAGGATTCCCTCGACGCCGGCCATCGCCGGGACACCGAGTGAGCGCGCCAGGATCGCCGCGTGCGACTCCGTGCCCCCGAGCTCGGTGACGAACCCCAGTATCCGTCCTCGCTCCATCGAGGCGGTATCGCTGGCCCGGAGCTCCCTCGAGATCAAGATCATGGGCTGCGACAGGGGGCAGTGCGCCCAGACTCCGAGCATCCGCTCGATGACGCGCTTGCCTATGTCGCTGACGTCGTAGGCCCGGTCACGCAGATAGCGGTCGTCCGCGGACGAGAGAACCGCCGCCACCCGCTTCATTTCCTCGGCGACGGCCGCCTCGGCGTTGACGTGGTCGATCTTGATGGCGTCGAGGATGGCATCGAGCACCGACTTGTCCTCGAGGATCATCGAGTGCACGAGGAAGATGTCCGCCTTGTCCTGGCCGAGTTCCCGAGTCACCTGCTCGGTGTCGCGAAGGAGTTCCTTCTTGACCAGCGCGATGGCATCATGAAGCCGCGCGAGCTCGCTCTCCACCTCGGAAGCGTCGATCGTGCGCACCTCGACCTCGTCGAGGATGTCACCGTAGACGAATGCCGGGGCGACCGCGATGCCGGGTGAGACCGGCGTCCCGTGCAGGACGGCCCGGCCCTCGGGAACCCGCGTTTCGCTGTCGTGTGAGTTCACTGACATCACCGCTTCCTCGGATCGTGGCCTCAAGGATGGAGTTGTGGACGTCCTAAGACCGGACCTTCTTCAACGCCTGGAGGGCCGCCATCGCGACCGGGTCCCAGACCGGCGAGAAGGGCGGAGCGTAGCTCATGTCGATGTCCGCGAGGTCCCTGACCGTCATCTTCGCGTGGAGCGCCGTGGCGATCGTGTCGGGCGCCCGGGTATGCGTGCGCCTTCGAGAGGGACCTGATCCGGACGGAAGTCGCCGCCAGCCCCTCTTTGGATGCCGCGCGTTCGGTCAGACCCGTCTGCGCGACCTCGAGATCGAACACCTTCGCGATGTTCGTCCCTGCGACGCCCCCGAACCGGGCGCCGCCCCCGACCGCGTTCTCACCCGCGAGCTTGCCCTGCCTGTTCGCGGTCGTGCCCAGCGGGATCCACACCGGCCGGCCCGTAACCACATGAGTCGCCTCCGCGCAATCCCCGGCGGCAAGAACAGAAGGCTCGCTCGTCACCTGGCGCGCGTCTACTTTGATGGCGCCGGTAGCTCGCGCTCTACGAGCTCGCTCATGTCGGGATCGAACGTCGGGAGAACCGTCGGAAGCAGCTCGATGACGGTGACCGTGATGCCCCGTGACGCGAGCGCCTCCGCCATCTCAAGACCGATGTAGCCCGCTCCCACTATCGTTGCGTTCCCTACGCCGCCCGACTCCACCCGCTCGCGCAGGCTCTCTCCGTCGGCCAGCGTGCGAAGCGTGGCCACTCCGGGGATGTCGATCCCGGGGAGCGGTGGCTTCACGGCCACGGCGCCGGTCCCAAGCACCAGGGCATCGAACGAGAGACTGGCGTTCCCCCCGTCGGGTCCCTGGAACGTCACTCTCCGGCCGACGGGATCGAGCGCCGTCACGGGGGTATTCAGCCGGATGTCCATGTGCCGCTCGTTCCGGAAGAAATCGGCTTCGTACTGGACCAGCTTCTCCCTGCTCGGAATCAGACCGGACACGAAGTACGGGAGGAGGCACGCGCTGTACGACACGTCTCCGCCCTTCTCGAACACGACGATCTCGACGTCCGGCCGGAGACGTCTCGCGCGGCTCGCAGCGCTCATACCTGCCGCGACACCTCCGATCACGACCAGGCGTCCTCCCTCTCGCATCGCAGGTGGCATGCGGCTCCTGCCTTTCTGTGGGTCTCCTTACGTTCGCCGCTGTCGCGGCGGACTTCTCTGCGTTTAGACGAGTAGCACATCGGGCCCGCGTCTGCAAGACCGGCGCCTGCCGGGCCATGGGCAATGATGTCAGTTGTGATTTCGCAACAAGCTGATGCTACTCGTGGCTCTCCTGACACGCCTTGAGCGCGGCGCGCAGTCGCTCGTGGATACCCGGAGGGAGAGTCGTTCTGCCGGTCTGTTTGTGCAGGATGATCGTGCGCTCGAACGTGTGGACGAGCGCCTGTGCCTTCTCGCAGTGCTCGATGTGCAACATGAACTCAACCTCGAGTTCGGCGTCAAGCTCACCGTCGAAGTGCTCCGAGAGACACTGGATGAACCTCTTGCAGTCGTCTACGTGTGACACCGGCCCTCGGTCCTTTCGCTCGACTGCCCGCCGCCGTCGCCGACCGGCCCTCATGACCGGCCGGCAACAGCGTGGATATTCCCGTGAAGCCTACTGCGAATCTCTCTTGCGAGAGAACCCGGCCTACTGAGCGGGTTCGTCCTCCGAACGTCCGCCCATGTGCTTCGCCAGGAACCTCTCGGCGTCACCATAGAACCTAAGCCTGTTCGCAGGCTTGGCAAACCCGTGTCCCTCATCCTCGAAGACGATGTACTCGACCTCGAGCCCGTTGGCTCTCATGGCCTCGACAAACTGGTCGGACTCCGCCTGCACGACGCGCACGTCATTGGCGCCCTGCACGACCAGCATGGGGATCTTGACCTGGTCGACCTTGAACAGAGGTGAACGCGACTTCAGGAACTCCTCCTCCGTCCTCGGGTCGCCCACCCTGTTGTACATCATCTCGATCATGGTGCTCCAGTAGGGCGGGATCGTCTCGAGGAAGCTGATGAGGTTGCTCGGCCCCATCATCGGAACGGCGCAGCAGAAGAGGTCGGGCGTGAAGGTCGCGCCGGCGAGCGCCGCGTAGCCACCGTACGACGCGCCGTAGATGGCGATGCGCTCGGGGTCGGCGAAGCCTTCGTCGATGGCCCAGTTGACGGCGTCGGTGAGGTCGTTCTGCATCGTGCCGCCCCACTCCTTGTCACCGGCGTTCAGGAACTCCTTGCCGTAGCCCGTCGAGCCACGGAAGTTCACCTGCAGGCAGACGTAGCCACGGTTCGCCAGCCACTGCGCCTCGGGGTTGTAGCCCCACGTGTCGCGATACCAGGGACCACCGTGAACGTTCAGGACCATCGGCAGGTTCCGACGCGCCACACGCGGAGGATAGGTGATGTAGCCGTGGATGGTCAGCCCGTCGCGCGACGTGAAGGAGACGGGTTCGATGGACACCAGGTCGTAGCCCTCGAGGTTCGGCTTGTGCACGAAGAGGAACGTGCCCTTCTTCGTGTTTCGATCGTAGCTGTAGAACGGCACCGGGCCGTCGTCCTTGCTGAAGGCCACGATCCAGGTGTCGTAGTCGTTGTCGTAGCTCGTGATGCTGAACTCTCCGCTGTCCAGCTTCTCGATCGCCGCGAAGTCGTCCGCGACCGCGTCGTCCAGGATCGTCCACTCGGTCCGAGCCTTCGTGAACGACACGGCCTCGATCTCGTAGGTATCCGGATTGAAGATGACATCACTGACGTCGTAGGTCGGGTCCTCGGCGATGATCGTAAGCTCGCGTGTCTCGACGTCCAGCCTGACGAGACGGCCGGCGTTGGCGTTCCGCGAGTCGATCATGTAAATCGAGCCGCCGTCCTTCGAGAAACCGAGCGGGCTGCTGACCATGTTGTCCTCGTCGCCCCACGTTATGAGTGTCTCCCACGTGGCGGCGTCGGGGTCCTCGCGATAGAGGAGCTCGGTGTTGCCCGTCGCTCCCATGGCGAGTGCCCCGCGAACCTCGAGATCGAAGTCCGTGATCCAGCCGAGGATGTTCCCGGGGTTCCTGGCCACGAGCGTGAGTTCACCGGTGTCCAGCTCGAGATGGTAGACGTCGTGAAGGCGCGGATCCTGCTGGTTCATCGAGATGACCATCGTGTTCGGATGATGCTTGGTGTAGTCGAGAACGCGAACCTGCACGCCCTCGTAGGGCGTGAGCTCGCGGACCTCCCCGCTCTCGATGTTGACGGAGTAGAGCAGCCAGTTCTCGTCGCCGCCGGCATCCTGCAGATAGATGATGTGGTTGTTGTCCTGAGCCCAGAAGAAGCGGAACACGCCGCGGTCGTCGTCGTGCGTCACCACGCGATCGTCGCACTCCCCTATCGTCTTGACCCAGACGTTGAGCACGTCGTCGACGGGAGCGATGTATGACATGAGCTCGCCGCTCGGAGATATCCTCGCACGCGCCTTCTCGGGATTGCCGAAGAGAACGGTGCGCGGAATCAACTCCACCTCACCGCCGCCGCACGACGTCAACAAGACAGCCGCTCCGACGAGAATCACGACGGCAAGAACGACCGTCACAGATCCTGCGTACTTTCTGCTCATCTTTCCTCCCTACGGGTTGAACATGCGTTAGGGGACCGACCGCTCAGGACCTGCCGTCCATCCGAGTGGTGATCTCACCCGCTTCAGTTCCGTGCTCGAAGTAGCTCGACAGCCTTTCTCTCAGAAACAGGCGCGCCCTGTGAAGCCTCGACTTCACCGCGGGGATGGAGAGCCCCAGCGCGTCCGCGGTATCGTTCGTCGAGAGACCGTGCACGTCTCGCATGAGGAAGACGATGCGGTTGTCCGGATCGAGCTCGTTGACATGCCGCACGAGCACGTCGGAGAGCTCGTTGTTCATCACATCGGCGCGAGGATCGTTCGTCCAGTCGGCCAGGTCCCTGCTGACGTCGCCCTCCTCCAGCTCTACGGGCTGGTCCAGGGAAACGGTGTCCAGTTTCTTCTTGCGGAGCCTCATCAGGCTTTCGTTGTAGGCGATCCGGTAGAGCCACGTTGAGAACCGCGCCTCCTCGCGGAACCCCGGCAGCGCCTTGAACGCCTTGATGAACACCTCCTGAAGGCAGTCCTCGGCGTCTTCCTGATTCCCGAGCATCTTGAGACACAGCCCGTAGATCTTGGCCTCGTTCCGCTCCACGAGCTCCCCGAACGCGTCGGCGTCTCCCGCCTTGGCGCTCCGGACGAGCTGGCTACCACCAGCGGTGACGGCCGGTGGTCAGTACCAGTCTCCGCCGATCGCGCGCGTTCCGAACTCCTCGCGTGCGATCTGGGCGACGAGTCGGGGCACCGCTTCCGCGGCGACGTCCGACTCGATCGTGGCTCCCGGGCTCTCGCCCAGTTCTATCGCGTAGATGGATATCTCAAGAGGGATGCCGATATCCTTCGAGCCCTCCAGGTGAACGGTCGCGCGATACTCCGTGTCTCCGGGACCGTCAGCTCGAGGAACGAGATCCAGGTCGGACAACCCCAGCTTCCTGAGTTCCCCGACGTCGCCTTCACCGCTTCTGATGCAGTCCACGACCACGACCTTGTGATAGCCCGCCGCGATCTCGAAGAGGTCCATCGCGGTGTCGTACGCCTCAACGATGTCGACATCCGGGTCCGCGAGCATGGTATACAGAGCGCGTGCCACTTCCAGCCCGACGCGCTGGCCCTCGAACCCCTGACTGCCAAGCCCCAGGATGAGAGTTCTCATCGTCCTCCGCCCCTACCTTGTTGCACGCAGGCGTGATACCGCCGGTTGGCTACGCCAGAAGCTCTATCTTTCTCTCCACCGTCGCGGCGCGTCTGTACTCCGGCAGCAGCATCGGCGAGGCATTCGTCGGCTCGACGCCGGCCGCTTTCAGAGCCGCATGGTAGTCCTTCAGATGATCGAGACCGAGGCCGCCCGCTGTCTTGATGCCCGCCGCCTGAGTCGCGGCAGCCGCTCCGGCCCGACGCCCGAAGACCACGACGTCCAGGAGCGAATTGCCCATCAGCCGGTTGGTGCCGTGTATGCCGCCCGCGACCTCGCCGGCCGCATAGAGGCCGGGAACGGGCGTTTCGCACCGGTCGTTTATCTCGAGGCCACCGTTCTGGTAGTGCTGCGTCGGGTAGATGAGAATCGGGTGCTTCGCCATGTCGATCCCGAACCGCTCGTACTGGCGGTACATCGCCGGGACGCGCGCCTTCACGGCGCCCTCGCCGAGCTTCTTCTCAATGACGACGGTGTCCAGCCACACGGCGGGCTGACCCGACGGCGTCACGACGCCCTTCTTCCGTCCCAGACACTCGCGAATGACGGCCGCCGCCTCGACGTCTCTCGTCTCGAGCTCGTAGACGAACCGGTCACCTTCCACGTTCGTGATCTGCCCGCCGATGCTCCGGACCTTCTCGGTCACAAGAAGACCGAGAATCTGCTCGGGATAGGCCGCGCCCGTCGGATGGTACTGAATCGTGTCGAGGTACTGGAGGGGTGCGCCCACGCGGTAGCCTAGCACGAGCCCGTCGGCCGTCGCGCCGTAGTGATTCGAGGTAGGAAAACCCATGACGTGGAGACGCCCGCCGCCGCCGGTAGCTAAGATCGTCGTCTTCGCCCTTACGATAAGGTACTCCTGCGTCTCCATGTTGTAGAGGATCGCGCCCGTCACTCTGTCGCCGTCGGTCAGAAGCTCGTAGACGGCGGCGAACTCCACCAGCGGGACGTCACGGTTGAGCATCTCGTCCTTAAGTGTCTTCATTATCTCACCACCCGTGAAGTCGCGCGCGGCGTGCATCCTCTTTCTGGAGGTGCCTCCGCCGTGGATGGTGATCATGGTGCCGTCGCTCTCCTTATCGAACATCACGCCGAGTTTCTCGAGCCAGGCGAGCGCGTCGGGAGCGTCCATGACGAGCGCCTTATCGTTGGGCTTGTCGGCGCCCTGGATGCCGCCCTGCGCCATGACGGTGTTGGAGTCACCCAGGCGCAGCTTCGTGGCCACAAGCACGTTGGCGCCCTGCTCCTGCGCCACGAGCGCCGCGGCCGCACCGGCACCACCGCCACCCACGATCAGAACGTCCACGTCGAAGTCGACTTCGCTCGTGTCGAACCCGTCCGGGTCCACCCCGCTGTAGGCCTCGAATACCCTGGCGTACTCGGTGGGCGTGCGCTCGCCCTTCGACGGACCGACCCTGAGTTCACTGAAGACCTCATCCTTGTAGTCTGGATGGAAGCCCTCGAGCAGCTCCTGTTTGGCGTCAGCGGACAGAAGTGGGAACTCCTCGTCCAGCCGTCGCTCGCGCGTCGCTTCGACGCGCTTGATCAGTTCGAGCAATTCCGGTGTGTACAACTCGGGTCCTCCTAGTTTCTCGGCTCCATGTCCCGATTGTTGTAGAGCTCGGCCAGGTCGGCCTGCTTCATCTTTGTCAGCTTGTCCATCTCGGCGTTGAACGTGCCGTCCGCCATCTCCTTGAGGCGGTCCTTCAGGTGCGGAGCCTCAGGAGCCACGTGACGCGAGTAGAGCCTCCGGCACAGCAGCGCGACCTGATACTGCACGATCTCCGCCGGACATCTCGCGGCGCAGAGCCCGCAGAGAATGCAGTCGAAGGAGAGGTCGGCGGCCTTTGCGATGTCGCCTCTGAGCGCGGCCTGAATGTACTCCATGACCTCGATGTCCTGCGGGCAGGCCTTCGTGCATGTGTTGCAGGAGAGGCAGCGGAAGACCTCCGGGTAGAGCGAGAGTATCGCATCGGCGGTCGGCTTGAGGTCCTCGATGTCGTAGGTCGCCTTGTTGCCCGGGAAGAACGGGATCTCGGCGAGGTACATCCCGTCCTGCACGACCTCCTGACAGGCGAGGCCGACTCTGAGACGGTAGTCGTCCTTTGTCCGGTAGACGGTTCCACAGGCGCCGCAGAACGCTCCCCTGCACCCGCAACCCCTCACGAACCGGTAGCCCGCGTACTCCATGGCCTTCATGATGGTGAGGTCGCCCGGGACCTCGTACGGTTTGCCCATCACGTAGATGGTCACCATCTGCTCTGCCATCGTAGCTTCTCCCCTTTGTTTCCAGTCGGGATGCGGTCGCTGTCTGTGGACCGGCCGGCGGGTGGCCGCGAGATCTCCACTCCCGCTCTCGCGGGTTACCTGCCGCTCTAGACGACTTTCTCCTGTTCCTTCAAGCCGAGCTCCAGAGGCCCGAGCTCCTTGATGGTATCGACGAAATCGGACATCACGTGGACCAGCTTCTCTCCCTCGGCAGCGGAGATCCAGTCAAGGTGCAGACGCTCGGGCTCGACGCCCATGTCCTCGAGCGTGCGCTTAAGGAACTGGACCCGGCGCATGGTCTTGTGGTTCCCCTCCTCATAGTGGCAGTCGCCCGGATGGCAGCCGCCGACGAGCACGCCGTCGGCGCCTTCCCGGAACGCCCAGAGGACGTGCTGAGGGTCGATGCGCCCGCTGCAGTTGACCCGCACGACCACGCCGTTCGGCGGGTACTGCTTCCGCGAGGTGCCGGCGAGGTCCGCGCCGGCGTACGTGCACCATTTGCAGAAGAAACAGACGATCCTCGGTTCGAACATGTCAGACCTCCAGGGCGGCCGAGACCATTTTGTAGAGCTGTTCGTCCGTCAGGTTCTTCTGCTGAGCAGAGCCGGACGGGCAGGCGGCGATGCATGCTCCGCAGCCCTCGCAAATCGCCTCCTTGATGCGCGCGACCTTCTTCTCGTCGTCGAACTCGGCCGCGTCGTACGGACAGACCGAGATGCACACACGGCACCCGGCGCACGTGTCCTCGTCAATCACGGCGATAACCGGCTCGCGGTGGTACTCGCTCTCCGCGAAGAGGGCGGCGACCTTGCTCGCGGCAGCCGAGGCCTGGGCGACGCATTCAGGGATGTCCTTCGGTCCCTGCGCCGCGCCCGCGAGATAGAACCCCGGTGCGAGGGCTTCGACGGGCCTGAGCTTCGGATGCGCCTCGGACAGGAAGCCCCATTCGTCCGTGTGGATCTTGAGCATGTTGGCGAGCTCCGCGGCGGCCTTATTCGGAACGGTGGCCAGGCCGAGCACGGCCATGTCGGCGGCGATCTCTATCTTCTTACCGGAGAGTGTATCGACTCCCCAGACCATGACCTTGCCGTCTTCCTCGAAGATCTTCGAGACCTTGCCGCGGAGATAGAGAACGTCGTCCTCCTCGGCCGCGCGGGTGTAGAACTCCTCGTAGCCCTTGCCGCCCGTCCGGACGTCCATGTAGAACACGTACGCCTGACCGTCGTGGACCTTGTGCTTGTAGAGCATGGCGTGTTTCGTGAGGTACATGCAGCAGATCTTGGAGCAGTACGGTAGGTGGTTTTCGGTGTCTCTCGACCCGCAGCAGGTGAGGAAGACCACTTCTTTCGGCGACTCGCCGTTGGAGGGCCGCAGGACCTCTCCGCCTGTGGGCCCACTCGCCGAGAGCATCCTCTCGAACTGGAGGCCCGTAATGACGTCGGGGTACTTCCCGCCGCCGTACTCGCCAAGATTCTCTATGGGATAGAGATCGTAGCCGGTGGCAACAACGATGGCCCCGACCTCCACCTCAATGAACTCGTCCTTCTGCTCGTAGTCGATGCAGTCGAGAGGACAGACCTTCGCGCAGATGCCGCACTTCCCGTCCTTGAGGAAGTAGGTGCAATGCTCGGCATCGAGGACCGGCTTGTTCGGCACGGCCTGAGGGAAGGGAGTATAGATGGCCTTGCGGTCGGCCAGCTGCTCGTCGAACTCGGACGGGGTCTTGGCCGGGCACTTCTCCACGCACAGACCGCAACCGGTGCATACGTCGCGGTTGACGTAGGCGGCCTTCTTCTTGATCCTGACCTTGAAGTTGCCGACGTAGCCGCTGACGTCGTCAACCTCTGAGTAGGTCATGAGCTTGATCTTCGGGTGCTGTGCGACCTCGACCATCTTGGGGGTCATGATGCACTGCGAGCAGTCGAGCGTCGGGAAGGTCTCGGAGAGCTGCGCCATGTGGCCGCCGATGGACGCCGACTTCTCAACGAGGATGACCTCGTGCCCCGCGTTGGCAACGTCGAGCGCCGCCTGGATCCCCGCGATACCGCCACCCACCACCAGAGCCCGGGGTGTCATGGGTACCGATATGGGCTCGAGCGCTTCGTCGAGCCGGGCCTTCTCTATCATCACCTTGATGGTCCTGATGGCCTTGCTTGTCGCCGCTTCCTTGTCGCCCTGATGCACCCAGCTGCACTGCTCCCGAATGTTAGCTATCTCGACCTGATACTGGTTCATCCCCGCCGCCGTCCCCGCCCGCCTGAACGTCGCCTCGTGAAGGGTCGGCGAACACGCCGCCACGATCACGCCGGTCAGGTTGTGCTTCTTGATGGCATCCTTCACCAGGTTCTGGCCGGGATCGGAGCACATGTACGTGTAGTCGGTGGAGTAGGCCACACCCGGATAGTCGGCCAGTTCCTCGGCCACACGCTTGACGTCCACCACCCCGGCGATGTTGGTCCCGCAGTGGCAAACGAAGACCCCCATGCGTTCTTCCATCACCCCTCCTTAAAGCAGGCTCTTCTCAGCCAAGACGGGAAGCGGGTCCACCGAATTGTCCGTGAAGTCCAGGTGCTCCTTGCCAATGCCCAGTGCAAGCCCTAGAAGCTGTGTGAAGTAGACCACCGGGACACGACTGAAGCCCTTGACGCGTTCGGCCATCTTCTCCTGGTGCCTGTCGAGATTATAGCGGCAGAGCGGGCAGGTCGTGACGATGACGTCGGCGTCGCGCTTGAGTGCGGAGACGACGACGTTCTGCGAGCATGACACTGCCAGTTCCTCGTCGTTGACGACCTGAAAACCCCCGCAGCATTCGGTCTTCATCGGAAAGTCGACCACTTCGCACGAGAGCGTCTCAAGGAACTCCTCGAAGATCGTGGGCTGCTCTGGGTCGTCGAACTTCATCTCGTTCTTGGGGCGGAGCAGCATGCACCCGTAGTAGGGCGCCACCTTGAGACCTTCGAGCTTCTTCGTCACGGACGCGGTTATCTTGTCGTAGCCCACGACGTCGCGCAGCATCTCGATGTAGTGGAGAACCTCTACCTGCCCCTCGTAGTCCTTGTGCGTGTAGCTCTCCATCTTCTCCCGCGCCTCGCTGTCGGCGCGGAGAAACAGGTTGGTCTTCTCTCTCTTGTCCAAGTCGCTGCGCATCACGTTGTTGCAGCGCTTGAGCACGTTGTAGCAGAATGAGCACAGCGTGACGACTTTGTCGCCGAGTCGAGACGCGTAGGACAGGTTCCTGACCCCTGCCAGGATGTCCATCACGCTGTCACTGACGAGCGGGAACACGGCTCCGCAACAGGTCCAGATGGGGAGTTCCTCGAGTTCGACCCCCAACGCCCTCGAGCATTCCCTCGCGGACGTGTCGAAATCTCGTGCCCTCTCGTGAAGCGTACAGCCCGGGTAGTACGGGATCTTCATCTCTTCCTCCGGCGACATCATCACTCGCGTCAACCCGTCCGCGTCGACCTTCGGTGTCGCGAGACGCGTTCGGAGGACGATGGCTCTCAGCGCGTCACAGATGTTCGAGAACTCGACGCCCTTCGGGCACCTGGAAGCACACTGCAGACACGACGCGCACGTCCATATGGTCTTCGAGCTCAGGACCTCATCCATCTGGCCCAGCTGAAGAAGCCTGATGACCTCGCTCGGGATTATGTCCATCTCTTCGACGACGGGACACCCGGCCGAGCACCTGCCGCACTGGTAGCAAGCAAGGATGTTCTGCCCGGAGAGCGTCTCCACCCGGTCGATGGCCTCGTCCCTGACCATGTCCACGGTGAGCCTGAGTCTCATCGATACCTCCAAGGCACTGCTATAGACCCATTCG
>JALGZG010000158.1 GCA_025782345.1 bacterium
TAGCTACGAGCATCACAGCGAGAACGATAAACGTGAACATCTTCATGACACTTCCTCCTTGGAGAATCCCTGTTGAAGACCTCTACTCCTGTCCCATGCCTCCCGCAACCACAGGCACACAGGCCAAGAACTCAGATCCTCCTTCCTTGGTATGCCCGCCGAGCGTCGCGCGGTGCCAGCGCGTGGATGTCCCTGCTCGTGCCGACGCCTTCGCCGGGCGGTTGTCATTTCAGAACTCGACATAACCAGCTAGAACTCACCAACTCCAAACGGGGGACACTCTAGCACAGCCCCGATTTCTGCCAAGCACAAAATGTGCCCCCTGTAGAGCAATATTCGGGCCACTCAGGAGTGGTGATTGCCCTAACTGCATAAGATACGCTGAGTTGCGGGTCTACATTTGTCCCCTGGGCCACCCTTAAAACTCCTCATCCTCTTCTCGCCATGCAGGGTCGACTATGCAAAGGAATTCAAGGTCGTGGTCTCCCGTGTTGCAGACCCACTGTATTGCGCCCGCGGGAACCACGACCGTCCGGCCGGGCCCCACGGCCGCGGACTCCTCTTCCACGTGCATGACGCCCGTTCCGGTGAGGAAGTAGTACACCTCAACCGAGGCCAGGCGGTGTTTGAGCGAGGCCCCTCCTCCATGGACGACCGCGTGGGCCAGGCTGTAGCGGATGTCCACGGGGTCTCTCTCCGGGTGCAGGATCTCCCGCAGCATGGAATGGTCGGCCACGGGGAGGGGTGTCAGATGCGCGACGTCCTTCGTCAGCATGGGTTCCTCCGGCCATTCGGCGTCGTCAGTGCTCGCGGTTGTCGCGGGCGCCGCAGTGTGAGCGCGCAGGTGGGATTGTGTCAGAATTGCCGCGTCCGAGCAAGGGAGCGTGTCCCTCGGCCATCGTGCCGCCGCTCCTTTCGTTGGTGCTGCAAGCGGACAGGCGTGGGTCGGCGACATGGCGATCGGCGTCAAGCGGACAGGCGTGGGTCGGCGACATGGTGATCGGCGTCACACAGCCCGGCGACTGCGACAAGGACGAGACCGTCGACGTCGGCGGGCACGCGTCTAACGAGAGGTTGGACGAGTGCAAGCAGACCATCTCGGAGCG
Organism: bacterium; assembly: GCA_025782345.1. GTDB lineage: Bacteria > Joyebacterota > Joyebacteria > Joyebacterales > Joyebacteraceae > JALGZG01. Next base: position 1,107 of record JALGZG010000158.1, read on the forward strand.
CAGGGCGGTCGCGGTCAAGAACTACTTGGCGGAGAACGCTATCGGCGCGGTGCGTGTGACCGTTGTGGGCTACGGTAAGCAGCAGCCGCTGATGCCGAACGACAGCGAGGCCAACAGAAGTCAGAACAGAAGGGCAACAGTGACGCCCGTCTACCCCGAACAGGGTGGTCGGGCAGGGCATGCAGTAAGAGCGTCATTGACTGCCTTTTGCACGACAAGGACGAAACGGGCCCACTGGCCCCGCTCCGCCCTGCCTTTTCGGGACCCGCAACCACCAGATGAGCCAGCCGTCAGTCTTGTCCTGGCCCCTGCCTCCTGGGCCGCCGGCGGATTCCTCGTGGCCCCATCGTGGCACACACCTTGCTAAACTCACGGTATGTAGACTTGGGCCGGCACGCCTACTCGGCCGTCATGAGACGGGCGAGCGTTGCCGCGGTGTCTCTCTCGCGGCGTCTCAAGTGGGGATCCGACATGACAGACAGCGCCTCTTCGTCAACCCGACACAGGATACTCGTCGTCGCGCCCGACGACTGTGCGGGAGAGCGCCTCGCCCGGTGGCTCGTCGAGTCCGGCTACCATCTGATTCGGTACAAGGAAGCCAGGAAGCTCGTCGAGATGGCCGCGGAAGAGCATCCGGACCTCATGGTGGTCAGCCTCGAGGGTATGAGCCCTGACGAGCAAGCGACGATGGTGGCGCTGTGCTCCGAGAGCGAGGTGCCCGCGCCGACGCTCGTGCTGACGAAAGACGGCGACGGGATGACAGGGTTCATACGGAGCGGGTGTAGTCTGGACTGGATTGATGAATCGACAGGCCAGGAGAAACTCCTGACCCGCGTGCGCGCTATGCTGAGGGTTGCGTCCGACTCGCAGCAGGAGTCAGCGGCGGCGAAACGGGACGGGCTTACCAGGGTCTACAACAGGCGGTACTTCGACGAGCGCCTCGAGGTGGAAATCGAACGGGCGCGAAGATACGGCCGTAAGGTCTCGTGCGTCATGGTCGACATAGACGAATTCAAGAGTGTCAACGCGACGCACGGGCATCAGGCCGGCGACGGCGTGCTGAAGGTCCTCGCCGACGTGCTGCTGTCGAGCACTCGATCGTGCGACATCGTGGCGCGGTACGGAGGCGAGGAGTTCGTCGTCATACTCCCCGAGTCCACTGGCAAGGAGGCTGCAGTGCTGGCCGAGCGGCTACGCAGGGCCTTTGAGGACTGCGGGACGTGCCTCGGCGAAGGAGAGCCCGCCGTTACCGTCAGCTGCGGGATCGCCACGTATCCCGATCACGCCAGTGACTCTGCCACCCTCCTGCGGATGGTCGATTCTGCGGTGTTCCGGGCGAAAGCGGAAGGTCGCAATCGGTGCGTTGTCGCGTTTTCCGAGAGTGATGACGGCTTCGAGTCGGAGAAGGTCACGACCAGCAGGATTCTCCTCGTCGAAGATGACGACTACGACCGCAGCGTTGCATCGCTGGTCCTCCGGGCGAGCGGCTACGAAGTCCTCGAGGCCGCCGACGGGAAACTGGGAGTGTCTCTGGCGAAGACGACGCACCCGGATCTTGTGATAGTCGACCAGCAGCTCGCCGGTATGAGCGGGCTCGAGGCGACGAGACAGATCATCCAGATGGAGGAGATGAAGGACGTCCCTGTGGTCGCACTGACGCCATGGGATGTGCCTGGCAAGATCGAAGAGCTGGCGCGCGTAGGCTGCCGCGGCTACATTACCAAGCCCATAGACACCAACCTGCTTGCGTCGCAGATACAGGTCTACCTGGAGGAGTAGGCGGGCGGGAAGCAGGCGGTGGGTAAGAAGGGGGCCCTTCACGGGGACAGTTCTAAGCGGTAGCTGGTGAGCGGCCGGCGCGGCACAAGCCGGCCGTTGTTCGTGTACACTGGCGCCGTGTGCGTGGAATCGGTCCCTCGGCCGGCGACGCTCCCAGAGGCCTGCTCGTTCACCGCGTTGTCCGGCCCTTGCGCGCGGGGCCGCTCCTCTATATGGTAGGATGCCTCGTCATCAGGAGCAGGAGCGTATGGGATCAGGAAGAACAGCCCGGACAGGAGTCGCTTGCGCAGCCGCCACCGCCGCGGCGCTCGTTCTCATCATCGCCGGCTGCGCGCCCCGCCGGCCCGTCGGCGCTGAGCCTGTTTCGGAGGGGCCGGTCGTCCTTGAGCGCCAATGGACCTGCTTGCCGCTCGACGGCCCCGGCGCCGACCAGCTTGCCGGCCGCGCCGAGTCCTGGACGGTGGAGGGTGGGAACATGCTCTCTGCTCGTCGGACAAGGCGTGAGGAACCAGGCCTTCCCGGGAGGACGACTCGAGGGGACGCCATGGCGGACGCTGCCGAATGCGCCGCGGATGCGGCGCTGGAGCTTCTGAGCCAGCGTGGAGTCGCGTACGGCGAGGAGCGACGGCGGGGGATAGTTGACGACGTTGTCGGTGCCGCGGTCAGGGGTGCGGGCATTGCGTTCCCGCGCATGGCCATAGTCGCTCGAGGCTGGGAGGAGTGCATCGCGGTTGCGGACGACACCGCCGCCGGTCGCGACACCATCTGGCGGGCTGCGATCCTCGTGGAATACCCGATAAGGTACCTTCGGGGTGACGTGAACAACGTCCTCTGGGAGAGACGGAGGGCGGCCAACGAGGCGGAGGTCCTCAGGTCATCGGCAGAAGACCACCTGTCGGCCGGGCGCTGGCACGACGGGCTTCTGGACGCCGCAAGGATTGCGGGTGTTGTCCTGGCAACGGGGGTGCCCACGACGGGCGTGCCCGCCACGATCGTGGACGATACACTGGAGTCTAGGGCGACCCGCGAGCTGGCCTCAGTTGATGCCCGGCTACGCGAGCTGCTTCGGTGGTCGCGGTTCGCGACCGGCGCTGCTGAGACTCTGTGCGCGCGCGTCGCCGGCGTCGTCGATGTGGTCGAGGTCGGTGCGGCCGCGAATGCGATCGTTGAGTTTCCCTGCACCTACGAGTGGAACGGAGCGACGGTCCCGGCGGTCGGCGTGCCGGTTCGTTTCGACATGCCGGGAGCCTCGGCCGTGTTGGACGCCGGACCGCTGACCGATGAGTCCGGGACGGCCACTTGCCGGATCGTGGCGGCCTACGGTCCGCCCGGTGCGTACGAACTCACGGTCAGCCTGGATGTCGCGGCCGCACACGCGGCCGTGTCACGGTCACCCGGGCCGGCCGGCGGGCCCCACGATCCAGCCGACGTTCTTCCGGCGAATCTATCGGGACCCTTGGCGCACGGGACCATTCACCTGGTTGCGGGGGCGCACGCGATCTCCGTCTGCGCGCAGTTCGGTGACCGGCCCGACGCCGACGCGGCTCAGGTGATGTCGGGCTTCACACGGAGGATGGAGAGAGATGGATTCAGGATGGGTGCGTGCGACCCCAGTGTGGCCGTCGTCGTCACGGGAGCCTTCTCGTTGAGTACGCACGGCGGGCGAGACTCGTGGACGGCGGAGGTGATCCTCTCCGCGTCAGCGTTCGATCAGCGTACCGCGTCCGAACTGGGTGCGACCCGGATCACCGTGACGGAAACCGTCGACGTTGAGAATTCCGAGGAAGGAAAACGCGAGGCGGAGGTGCGTGCTCTCAAAGAGGCGGGCCGGCTCCTGGCCGTCTACTTCGGGCCGCGCATTCTGGCGTTAGGCAGGTAGCCCACGCGGTTGGCCCGGCCGGCGGACGCGCGCCCCACGGGCCTCGCCACCCCTACGGGACGTCCGATACGACCACGTCAAAAGCGCTTCCGGAATCGAAGTATCGAAGCGTGAAGAACCCCCA
>JALGZG010000364.1 GCA_025782345.1 bacterium
TGCCTGCCGGCCTCCCGGAAGCCGTCTTCGATCGTCACCACGAGATCACCGGCCGCGGAGAACACATCCAGCCTCACGCGGCCACTCTCGGGCAGGTCGTATGCGATGCTCGTCGTCGGGTTGAACGGGTTGGGCGAGTTGCCGCGAATCGTCAGGACCGACGATAGCTCGGTGTCGTCCGCGCCGGTCGCGAGTGCGATCCACGCCTCGCTGGAAGGTCCGCTTTCATTTCCGTGTACGTCTTCCGCAACGGCCCGGTAGTACCAGAGCCCTTCCCCGGGATCGACATCGACGAACGCCGTGTCGGAGGGACTGCCGATAAGTGTCGACGCATCCGGTGTGAATCCAGAGACATCGCTCCTGTGGATATCGTAGTGCGAGAGGTCCTCGTCGCGATACCCGCTGGGCGACCACGTCAGCACTACGCCGCCACCGCCTTCAGGGAGTCCGGAGGACCCGGCGCCCAGTTGTCTATCGAATAGCCCGTGGCCGCCTCCGAGATCCAGCAGTCATCGGGAAAGTAGCTGTGTGCCATCACCATCACGTCCGTCCAGATCACACCGGCATCCGTGGAGTCCCCGTAGGTCGGAACCACAAGGGAGTATTCCGGAAGCTGATAGCCCTGAACCTGACCCACGTACGCCCAGCCGTCCCGCTCGAGAGCGGCGGGGTCGCGCGGATCCAGATACCAGGGGAAGCTCCGCAACGGTCGCGCGCCGCGGGTCACCCCCGCATACCGCCTCCAGAGGGTGTAGTACCCGACCTCGTCGCGCGGCCACACGTCCAGGTAGCTGGGGACCCAGCTTGTCACCATCTGACCGCCCTGGTCGTCCGGGTGATCCCGAACGGTGGTGATCTCGGCCGCCGGATACCCCAGATAGCCGTTCCGCTCCATCCGCTGAGCGTACACGTCGAAGTTGCCCGCGTTACGGAAATCTGACCAGACGACCACTCCGCCTCCCGCACCATCGCTCGCGACCTGCGGCTCCCACTTCTGCCCGAACGCGGACGAAACGGTCTCGCCGTCGAAGGCCCAGAGGATGGCGCCCCCGGCGTCAACGCGCTGGGCGAAGATGTCCTCATAGTCCGGCTGACCACCGTGCCACGCGACTACGGCGCCGCCGGCGCCGTCAGCCACGACGGCGGGCGAACCCGCCTCGTCCAGCCCGCTCGAGATCGGCAGCCCCGACGGATATATGGGCCACTGAGAAGCCCCCCATCCATCGACTCGCAGCGCGTAGATGTCCGCGCTCAATCCTGTGCGCTCGTCGTTCCATGCGAGTATGGCTCCGCCGGCGTCGTCCGTGACCAGCCGGACAGCGTACTGATCCCCAGCCGCGCTGCAGATAGTCGCTCCTCCCGAGCCCCACAAGACGTCTCCGGAGGCGCTGACGCGCTGGCCGAGAACGTCCAGCTCGCCGGAGCCCATCGTACCCTCGCAGGCGATGAACGCTCCGCCCCAGCCGTCCCGGATGACGGCCGGGTGATCCCAGTAGGTGGCGCCTCCATCGATGAGGCTCGTCGCGCTCGACCAGACCACAGCTCCGGAGGCGTCGATGCGGACGGCGTGGATGCCGCCGTCAGATGCCCTGTCGTCGGACCAGACGAACACGGCGCCATCGGGGCCATCGTCACAGGCAACCGCGAGCGACCTCTGGGCTCCTGTCGAATCCGACAGCGCGATGCCGTCGGGAGTCCATTGGACCGTTCCCCCGAACCCCACCAGCTGCGCGTAGACATCCTCGTCAGCTGCGTCGATCCTGTGGTCCTCCCATGCGACGTATACGCGACCGAAGCCGTCAGGCGCGAGCACGACCCCGTCCTGGTCTCCTGCCAAGGTGCAGACAGCGATCCCGTTCGGGGCCCACTGAACCACCCCGTCTGCGTCGATCCGCTGGGCGTAGACATCAGTGTCGGAGCCGCTTCTGCCGTCTCGCCAGACAACGATGGCTCCGTATGCGCCGTCACTGGCGATCCGCGGTGAATCCTGATCTCCGGCGGCCACGCAGACGGCGACCCCGCCCGCGCTCCAGCTGGTGCCGCCCGTGGCGTCAACGCGCTGGGCGTAGATATCGGTCCCTCCGGCTCTGGCATCCACCCAGACCGCGATGTACCCGCCGGCGCCGTCACACGCGACCCGCACGGCACTCTGGTCCCCGGGCTCCGTGCAGACCGCGTTGTTCTCCTCCGGGTCGTACGACCAGCTCGCTCCGGCCACGGCAGCCCAGGCGCATGCCGCAACGAGTATCAACAGGGAATAGCCGATAGCCTTCATGATCTCGCTCCTCCGCTCTGGCTCCGCGACAGGGACTCCGATGCGCGCGTCCGTCCCCCGCCCCGCCGCCGAGGCCTGGCTATTTGAGAAGTACCAACTTACGCGTCTCCGCGAACGTCTCCGTCAGCAGTCTGAGCAGATAGACGCCGCTGGGCAACCGTTCTCCTTCATCGCTCGTACCGTCCCAGATGACCTGATGAATGTCCCCGTCGTCGCTCCGGTGGCTGATGAGAGTCCTGACCAGCCGTCCCGACACATCGTAGACGGCCAGCTCCACGTGCGTGGCACAGGCCAGACGGTATGTGATCGTTGTCACGGGATTGAACGGATTGGGGTAGCTGGGAAGGAGGCCGAATGCCGGTTCCGCCGAATCCGACTGAGAACCGAACTCGGCAACCTGCCCGGCCGTCGTCAGCGTCCCGTCGCGGACAGTCAGCGTCTCCGATGCAATGCTCCTGCCCAGGGAGCTTCGTATCACCTTGCCGGCCGATGCCGAGGATGCGATCCCGGCCGGTGACGCGGTTCTGAGTTCGCTCCCTGGCAGTACCGTTCCTGGCAGCGCCACGAGAACCGCAAGAACAACACCGAACATCAGTCTCCTCATGACGACCTCCTGGTTAGTCCTGAGTGTCGCCCTAATCCTCGTAGTACTCGTAGACGTACCGCGTCTCACCGACGAGCTGCCCGCGCTTGTTGTACGTCTGCTCGATCAGTCGCTTCTCCGCCTCGTCATACTCGACCACGACCGTCTGCTCGGTCCCGGCGGGAGGCCTCGAGGTGACGAGCTCGACCATCAGCCCGTCCAGGTCGTAGACCTTGGTGACCGTCTGAAGCACGGTGCCCTCCGCATCTCTCACCGTCAGATCGAGAAGCAGACCGTCAGAGTCGTACGTGTAGATCGTCACACTGCCGACGCTTCCGTCCGGCAGGAATGTCGTCGATTCGAGCGGACGCCCGTCGCTGTCGTTGACCGTCTCCGATGTGGCAACGACGTTACCTGCCGAGTCGTAGCTGAGCGACAGGATGACGTCCCCACTCGCGGAGTACTTGAAGGCGATCCGCTGTGAGATGTTGGCGTCAGGCACCTCGGTCAGCGAACCGACAACGTTGCCGTCCTCGTCGTATTCGTACTGCGTAGAAACAAGCAGGCTACCGTCCGGGCGATACGCCATCGTCGCGATGATCCGCTCGCCCTCGTAGGCGAAGATCGTGCGGGCGTCAGCCGTCCCCGTGTGTTCCTCGCTCACGGACTCGATAAGACGCCCCTCGCCGTCGTACGTGTTGATGATGCTCTGAAGGACGACGCCGTTCTCATCGTAGGCAATCTGCTCCAGGGGGTTGCCCTCCCTGTCGTAGCTGACGCTCGAGGATCTGTGTCCCTCCTCGAGAGCACCTGCGGGACCGACGCGGTGAGTCCACGCGGTCTGCGACCTTATGCCAGCCGCCTGTATCTCCTCAGCGGGCACCGTTACGGACGTCGGGTCCGCGACAGCGGGAGCATCCGGCAGCCGGGCCTGGGCCACGGCGGCCACGGCGCACGCCAAGACCGCGATCGCGAGTAGTCTAGTGTGTGGTCTCTTCATAATATCCTCTGGACACGGGAGACAGCTCCATGGACCCGGTCACGGCGGCACGAAGGGCCTGCACCTCCTGCTGCAGCGTGGCCAGACCCCGGACGCCGGCGCGAAGCTCGGCCACCTCGGCCTGAAGCTCGAGCACGTCGGATCCCTTCGCCGCGAGTTCGGTTCTCAGAGCATCGTAGGCCGACTGTTGCCTCAGGACGGCCTCCGCAACGTCTCCCTGATTGAGACCGACCGCGACCCTGACCGTGGCGCCGGGCTCCCCCGCCGATTCACCCCATGACCTCCCGACCGCCTTGATGTACTCCTCGGCGGTCATGAGTTCGGGAGGAACCGCAATGCCAATACCGTCACCCAGCCCGGACGGGATCACGTAGTCGCCGGGCCTGACGGAACCGCTGACCTTCACGGGAACCTGCCCCATGAAAGCGACCTTGGAATGGAGGTGCTCCAGGCCCTCGGGCGGCATGTTGCCCAGGACGATCGGGGCGTGGGAGACGACCATCACCTGCTGCGCGCCCGTCGTGTTCCTGGTGACCTTGCCGCCGAAGACGCCGACGATGTCACCGGGCTCAAGAACCTCGGCCGGGTCCAGCCGCTCCAACCACTCCGCGTAGTCGCCGGATGAAGACTCGTACGCGACACCGAGGTCGCTCCACAGAAACGCCTGTGTACCGACCGCTCTGGCCGCCTGAAGGGCCAGGTTGGCCGCAGAGGCCGCGATGGTCGACCATCCGGGCGGGCACGTGACGGCGCCGAATCCCGCGCAGAACCTCACGTCCGCGATATCGCCTATCAACGTCGCCGTTGAAACGGCCAGCTCAAGCCCGTCGATCAGGGTGAAGTAGATGTACTCGCCGCTGGTGAGCAGGTCGTCCGCATCCTGACCTTCGATGCGACCCTTCATCCCACCTTCGTCCCAGAAGGACATGTAGTTATTGGCCCCGTCCGCGCCCGACGTGTTGACCCGTATGGCCATTCCCTGGGCTCCCGTTTCCAGAAGGACGGGGTAGCTGGCGATGTCCGAGTCCAAGCCCACGTCCGTGGATACGATGTGCAGCTTGGCGCTTGGAGTCGCCGTGCCGATGCCGACGTTGCCACCCTCGAGCAGCAGATTACCGCCCGTGGTGTAGAGGCGGACGTCATCGTTCCCGGTGCGCTTGAGGCCGTGACGCGGATCTGCCAGGAAGAACGCGCCCACCCCGGGGGACACGCGGGACAGGATGTACTTCGCCGCGAGAGTATCGGCCTTTATGGTGATGCTGCTGCCGTCCCCGGCGATCCTCAGGCGCTCCTCACCGT
>JALGZG010000182.1 GCA_025782345.1 bacterium
AAGACCACATCGCCGGCCGCTTCCATCCCCGCCTGCTCCGCCGCCACCCTCTGCCGCTGCTGGCTCTGCCAGTAGTTGAAGCCGAACAGCACCACGAAGATGAGAACGACGGCTACAATGGCGCGCTTCTGATCCATTCACGCCTCCTCAAGAGACTTGCTCTGATCCCGTCGAATCGTCGCCCAGGCGGGCGGACCCTACTCCGGGACGGGATCCTCTCCCCCTTCAGACCAGGGGTTGCAGCGCAGCACCCTGGCCAAGGACAGCCAGGTACCGCGCACCAATCCATGTCGCGTGAGAGCCTGTGCGGCGTATTCGGAACAAGAGGGGACATAACGACAGCTGGCAGGGAACAGCGGAGAGACCAGCTTCTGGTATGCTCGGACGAGCACAACCAGCGCGCTGGTCATCACCAGGGGTCTCCTGGAAGACGCGATGACTGTAGCCATCTTCTCTGATCGTGGACCGCCGTCGGGGCCGGCCCCTTTCCCGCTTCAGCTGTCACGGTCGGAAATGCGGCGGAGCTCTTCGTGAAGTGTTCGCCTTATGTCTGAGTACCGCGCGGTGGCCGCTCTGTGTGATGCTACGAAGACCAGGGTCTCAATTCCAGACAGGTCCGCTTTGCTCGTCCGGACTGCCTCTCGAAGGACCCTCTTCGCGCGGTTTCTCTTGACCGCTCCTCCAACCCTTTTCCCCGCCAGGAAGGCCACCCCCGGCGGTCCCTCTCCCGCTCGGTAGCACATTCTGCAGTACGAGGTCCGCGCCACCGACCCTGCTCTCAGCGTCTGATCCAGCGTTTCTCGCCGCTTGATCTTCGGATACTTCCTCAGGCTCTCCGACGGCACTCCACCACCTACCGCGTCGTCAGACGCTTCCTGCCCTTCGCCCGCCGCCGCGCCAGAACTCTCCGTCCACCCGGAGTCGAGCTGCGGCTCAGAAATCCGTGCTTCCTCTTGCCTCTGCGCTTCTTCGGCTGGTACGTCCGCTTCATGTTGTCCTCGATATCATGCACTGTCCCACGTCATTTGAATCCCATACACTATCAACCTACCCCCTCCATGTCAAGCTGATTCGCCACAACCCCTCCCACTCCCTCGCGGTCCCACCCCCACCTTCCCCAACTACCCTTCTGACAGGCACTTCCCGCACCTCCCCAGAAAAATATCACGCCATGCAAGAAAGTCCTTGCACGGTTTTCGGCCACCGTGCTAATATGCGCCGCCGTCACAAAGGCCGTTGATAACCGGCCGACGCCGATCGGAAGGACCGCCCGGAATCAGGAGCCTGAAGGAGCCATGGTGGCCGCCGCTCCTGGCTCACAACACCAGGACCCCCGAGGCCGCGTGTAGCACGCGACAACACAATGACTTACATAGTTATCCACATTGGGGAGAGTTTGTGTAGATAGTCGGAGCGGTGTCTTTGCTCGCACATTCATGCCGCAACGCCGACGTTCTACGAAATACTCCGAATTACACCCCCAGTGGATAACTTGTTAACCTCTTGTTGATAACATGCGGACTACTATGACCGCTTCAGATCTTTGGACACGGTGCCTCGAGACCATCCGCGACGAGACGGAGCACCAGAGTTACCAGACGTGGTTCGAGCCGACTCGCGGCGTCGAGTTGACTGACGACGCCATGAAGATCGAAGTGCCCAACCGGTTCTTCGCTGACTGGCTCGAGGAGCACTACATGGGGCTCGTGAGGCGCGCCGTCGAGGAGAACGCCGGAAGGGAGCTCGACCCCGTGTTCCAGGTGGCGCACAAGAGGCGCGACGAGTACGAGCCTGTCTCGGCTAGGCGGGAAGTCCCTCCGCCACTGACCACAGCAGCGGCCGCTGAGTGCCAACTCAACCCGCGGTATACGTTTTCAACGTTTGTCGTCGGGAATAGCAATCGTTTTGCTCAGGCTGCAACTATGGCAGTGGCGGAGGCACCCGCCGACTCCTATAACCCGAGTTGTCCGTGTACTACGTCTCCTCCGAAACGTTCATGAACGAGCTCATCACTGCCATCCAGCGCGGCAGCACGCTCGAGTTCCGGGACAAGTATCGGAGCAAGGACGTCCTCCTTATAGACGACGTGCAGTTCCTGGCCGGGAAAGAGAGCACGCAGGAGGAGTTCTTTCACACCTTCAACGCCCTGTACCTGGCCCACAAGCAGATAGTGATGACGAGCGACCGTCCTCCAAAGCAGATAGCCACTCTGGAGGAACGGCTGGTCTCCAGGTTCGGATCCGGGCTCGTCACCGACGTACAGCCACCCGATCTGGAAACCAGGATCGCGATACTACAAGAGAAGGCGGAGCTGGACGGGATTTCGATTCCCAATGACGTAATCCATTTGATAGCAAATTGTGTTACGTCCAATATCCGCGAGCTGGAGGGGTCGCTTCGGCGTGCCCGTAGAGAAGATGAAAGCGCGGGGCCGTGCCAGTCAGATCGCTCACGCACGCCAGGTGGCCATGTATCTCGCCCGCGAGCTTACCCACCTGTCGCTGGCGCAGGTAGGGGAGCACTTCGGCAGCAGGGATCACACTACGGTCCTGCACGCTCAGCGCAAGATATCCCAGGCTGTTGAGCATGCCGGCCAGACGCAGCGCGACGTCGAGAACCTGAGGCGCATGCTCAGGGCAGCATAGACGCCCCGGACATCACGCACCCCTTACGGTTGGAACATGCGGCCCCGTCTCGAGCGGGGCCGTTCGCGCCTGAGCCAGGACCGGTAGCTGCGAGCCGCCCCGTCCGGCCGCCGCACATCCTGCACAGCCGGTGGATTTCGTGGGGACCGCCCTGAACACCTCTGGATAGTCCGGGTGAGATGTGGATACGGTGGGACAGATGGCCGTCTTGTCCAGCGCCTTCTCCACAAGGAGCGTCAGCCCATATGGAGTGCGGAGCCGCGCCAAAGAGCCCGAGAACGGTGGCCTGCGATGCATCGCTTCACGCCTCCCTGCCGCTGCCACACCGTGCTGTCAACATTTCCACAGTCCCTACTACTACTACTGATGTTCTATATATAAGGAGTAGAAGTGCTTTGCCTGTGAACAAGATCCCGGAGGGGTTCACGCGAATCTCCGTGTCACGTCACACCGGGACGTCGAGGGAAGAAGAGCGTTCGACATGAGTCGTAGCTCTCTTGTTCAACACAAGCGGTCAACGTCTTCAAGAGGCTCTCGGAGCCCGGGCTTTTGCCTTGCAGGGCATTGAGCGCGACCATATAATGACGGCCGAAGGCGAGCCCCGTCGTCGGCGGCGGAGTACGTCCCGCTTGCGCACCCGTGCATGAAAAGCACACCCCCTGGAGGTTGCTCATGAAGTTCTCCATCCCACGACAGAGTCTGGACAAGGCGATCCAGAGAGTGCTGGCGGTGGTTTCTCCGAAGACGACGCTCCCTGTCCTCGCGAACTTCCTGCTCGAAGCGAACGAGAAGGAGAAGAAGATATTCCTCACGGCGACGGACCTTGACATGACCGTCACCACGGGCGTCGCAGCAACGGTGGAGAAAGGGGGGAGTGTCACTCTACCGGCCAAGCGGTTCGCCGAGATCGTCCGCGAGCTTGGCGATACGGACGTGGCGCTGTCGGCGGAAGGGGAAGAGATCGCGATCAAGGCGGGCAAGAGCAAGTTTAAGATCGTCGGGATCCCGACCGAGGAATTCCCGTCGCTTCCTAAGAGCGAGCGTGCAAGCGCGTTCTCCGTGGATGCGGCAACGCTGGCGCGAATGGTCGACAAGGTGAGCTTCTGCACTTCGAAGGACGAGACGCGGCCCTCGCTGAACGGCGCCATCTGGGAGTTTGCGGCCGACAACATGGGCATGACCGCGACCGACGGACACAGGCTCGCGACCTTCAAGACGAGCGGGGACTTCAAAGCGCTGGCGGGGAAGAACATGATAGTCCCGCCCAAGGCGCTCGGGCACGCGGTCCGGATCATCTCGGCCGAGGGGGACGACTCGGTCAGCGTCTCGGTCCACGAGAATCACGTCGCGTTCTTCATAGGGTCGACCACCATCAACTCAAGACTGCTGGAGGGGCCGTTCCCGAACTACCGACAGGTGATTCCGAAGGACAACGACAAAGAGCTCGTGTTGAAGAGGGAGAGCCTGATGAGTGCCGTACGACGTGTCGCGGTACTCGCCGATTCGCTGACGCACCAGGTGCGCATGACACTGACGAAGAAGAAGGTCGAACTGGTTGTGTCGACTCCGGATGTCGGCGAAGCGAGAGAAGAGATACCGGGAACGTTCAATGCCGAGTCGCTTGAGGTCGGCTACAACGCGAACTACCTTCTGGATGTTCTCAAGCACATGGACGCCGAGAACGTACGCTTCATGCTCGGCAGCGCTGTCGGGGCGGCGATCGTCAGTGCAGTAGAGGAGACGGAAGGAGAGGAGTACGTCTGTCTCCTCATGCCACTCCGCCTTACCTCGTAGCGCGAGGAGTGCGCGGGTGTGGATCAGGGCGCTCAGGTTCACTGACTTCCGGAACTACGAACGACTGGAGCTGGAGCTCGAGGAGGGGCTTAACTTCTTCGCCGGTCCGAACGGCTCCGGCAAGACGAGCATCCTCGAGGCGGTTTCCTATCTGGCCGTCGCGCGGTCACTGCGGGGGGCGAGCGACGCAGAGGTGGTGCGGTGGGGGAGCCCCGGGTTCGGCGTGGGCGGCGATATCGTAGTGGACGGCACGGTCAGGTCGAGCACTCTCAGGTTCACTAGAGGCGGCAAGAAAGAAGTAACGCTCGACGGCGAGAAGCAGACGAAGCTGACCGATCTCGTAGGGGTTCTCCGGGTCGCGTGGTTCTGCCCCGAGGACACGTGGCTGACCAAGGGCGGTCCATCGGAGCGACGGAAGCTCCTGGATATGACGCTGTGCCAGCTCGACCCTTCGTATCTGGACGCGCTGTCGAACTACCGGAGGGCGCTGAGACAGCGGAACGAGGCGCTTCTTTCCTGGACGCCCGAGGAAGAGTCCGAGGCGCTCGTGGGCGTGTGGTCGGAACGGCTGCTGCACTACGGGAGCAGAGTCACGGTGGGCAGGATGCGTCTTCTGCCGCGGCTTGGCGAGGCCGTCGCGGGCTTCCATGAGAACATAGCAGGCTCAGACGCGCTGACTCTGAGATACAGAAGTACGACAGCGGGTGTCACGGAGAGCGGGGACGACCCGCCGACCGAAGACGAGATTAGATCGTCGTTCAGTGACTCGCTGGAGCGGGTGGCGGCGGACGAGCGGCGCCGCGGCTTCACTCTTGTAGGACCGCACCGCGACGATCTTGAGGTCAGATTGGGAGACCGCGCCCTGAGGACGTTCGGTTCACAGGGGCAGCACCGCACGGCCGCCATCGCGCTGAAACTGGGTGAGGCGGCGGTGCTCGATTCCGACGGTCGCGGCGTGGTGGTGCTTCTCGACGACGTCATGTCGGAGCTCGACGATCAACGCGCGGCATCACTGTTAGAATTGGTGGGTGATCTGGGCCAGGCCCTGATGACCTCGACCAAAGGTGCCCCGGCGCTCGGGGTGGGTCGCAGGAGCAGGAGCTTCGTCGTAGAAGCTGGTGAGGTCAAGCGTCTGTGAAATGGGCGGAGCCGATCGGGAAGATCCTCGCGGACGTCGTCCGTGACCTGGGTCTCTCAAAGAAGCTCTCGGAGCAGCGCGCCGTCGTTGAGTGGAGCGACATCGTCGGCAGAAGAGTAGCCGAGCACGCGAGGGCTCTGAGGGTGGACAACGGAAGGCTGTTCGTCGAGGTTGACAGCCCCGTGTGGTCCCAAGAACTGACATTGATGAAGCGCAACATACTGCGCCAGATCAACGACCGAATCGGTCGGAAGGCGATAGACAACATTCACTTCGTACTTGGGGGAGCGAGACCACATGGCGCCTCCGGTCGCAACAGCAGAGAAGAAGGCGATGGCGAAGTCTAAGAAGAAGGACACCGGGAAGGCCAAGCCCACGAAGAAGACGGCGAGCTCGAAGAAGACGGCGCCGAAGAAAGCCGTGGCCAGGCCCGCGAAGGCGAAACCGAAGAAGGCTACGCCCAAGAAGGTCCCGAAGAAGACCGCAGGGACGACCCGGGCCGGCAAGGCCGCGGGCAAAGCGGGCGGAGGCTCGGTGAAAAGGAAAGCTGCAACCCCGAAGAAGGCCGTGGCCAAGAGAGCGAAGGCGAAACCGACGACGAAGAGCGCGGCGAAATCGATCGACCACGTCGTCGTTGACGGATTCCCCATCGCCGCCAAGGACGACAAGGCCTACGACGCGAAGCACATTCAAGTTCTGAAGGGCCTCGAGGCGGTGCGGAAACGCCCCGCCATGTACATTGGCGACACCGGCAGGCGCGGTCTCCATCACTTGGTCTACGAGGTGGTCGATAACTCTATCGACGAGGCGATGGCCGGCTTCTGCGACAAGGTCACAGTGGTGCTCCACAAGGACGGCAGCGTCTCGGTCGAGGACAACGGTCGCGGCATCCCGGTCGACAGGCACGCGACAGAGAAAAAGTCGGCTCTCGAAGTCGTGATGACCGTACTGCACGCGGGCGGCAAGTTCGACAAATCCAGCTACAAGGTCTCCGGCGGGCTGCACGGTGTTGGTGTCTCGGTCGTCAATGCGCTCTCGGAGTGGTGCAAGGTCGAAGTGGCTCGCGAGGGCATCATCTACGCGCAGAGCTACAATCGAGGTATTCCGGAGGCGAAGGTCAAGCCCACGGGGAAAAGGAAGAAGAGCGGGAACAAGACCACGTTCCTGCCTGACCCGGAGGTCTTCGAAGAGACTGAGTTTGATTTCGAGATAGTGGGGGCGCGGTGTCGGGAGCTCGCGTTCCTGAACGCGGGGCTCACGATCGTCGTGTCGGACGACCGGACAGGCGAGAAGAGCGAGTTCTGCTACAAGGGCGGGCTGCGCGAGTTCGTGAAGTTCATGAACGAGAACAGCACCGTGCTTCACAAGAAGATCGTGCACTTCGAGCGCGAGAGGGACGGCACGTCGGTCGAGATCGCACTTCAATACAACGACTCGTACCGCCCGAGCATCCACTCCTACGCGAACAACATCAACACGATCGAGGGCGGCACCCACCTGACCGGCTTCAAACAGGCACTGACCCGGACCATCAACAGCTACGGCGAGAAAAACAACCTGTTTGGGAAGAACGGGAAGTCGATGTCCGGCGACGACTGTCTCGAAGGACTCGCGGCGATCGTCAGTGTCAAGGTCAAGGAGCCGCAGTTCGAGGGGCAGACGAAGACGAAGCTGGGCAACAGCGAGATCAAGGGGTTGGTCGCATCGATCGCGGGGGAGGGGCTCCAGGAGTTCTTCGAGGAGACGCCGTCGGTCGCGAGGAAGATAGTATCGAAGGCCGTGGCGTCGTCTCAGGCGCGGATGGCCGCGAGGAAGGCGCGCGACCTCTCCCGGCGGAAGTCGGTGCTCGAGGGGAGCGCTTTGCCGGGGAAGCTCGCGGACTGCTCCATCACCGACCCGGAGCTGTGCGAGATCTACTTGGTCGAGGGTGACTCGGCGGGCGGGTCGGCGAAGATGGGGCGCGACAGGCGCTACCAGGCGATTCTGCCGCTGCGCGGCAAGATCCTGAACGTGTTCAAGGCCAGGGTTGACAAGGTCTTCCACAACGAGCAGATAGGCACCATCATCACGGCACTGGGTGCCGGGGTGAGGGGGGCGGGCGGAGACGACGAGAATGGCGAGGAGGACAGTGGGTTCTCGCTCGAGAAGCTCCGCTACGGCAAGACCATTATCATGACCGACGCGGACGTGGACGGCGCCCACATCCGGACACTCCTGCTGACGTTCTTCTACAGGTACATGCCCGCGCTCATCGAGAACGGCCACCTCTTCATAGCCCAGCCGCCGCTCTATAAGATCAAGAAGGGCAAGGAGGAGTTCTACGCGTACGACGAGAAGGAGAAGAGCAAGGTCCTGAAGAGACTCGGTGCGGACGGGGCACACATCCAGCGGTTCAAGGGACTGGGCGAGATGAACCCCGACCAACTCTGGGCCACGACGATGGACCCCGAGCGTCGCGTGATGCTGTTGGTCACGATAGAGAGCGCAGCTGAAGCCGACCACATTTTCAACATCCTGATGGGAGACGCGGTCGAGCCCAGAAGGAAGTTCATAGAGACGCACGCCAAGCAGGTGCGCAACCTGGACATCTAGACTTCACGAGGACGCGATGCCAACGACTGAGAAAATCCTTCCCGTAGTCATCGAAGACGAGATGAAGAAGTCGTACATCGACTACGCAATGAGCGTGATCGTGTCGAGGGCTCTGCCGGATGTCAGGGACGGCCTGAAGCCCGTGCAGCGGCGCATCCTCGTCGCGATGGATGACTTAGGGCTGGCGCACAACAAGCCGTACAGGAAGTCGGCGAAGATCTCCGGCGACGTCAACGGGAACTATCATCCGCACGGGACGGTCGCCATCTACGATGCGATGGTCCGCATGGCGCAGGACTTCTCGCTCAGACATCCGCTGGTGGACGGGCAGGGCAACTTCGGATCGGTCGACGGGGACAGAGCGGCGGCCGAGCGATACACCGAAGCGCGCATGACGCGCATCGCAGAGGATCTGCTCGCGGATCTCAAGAAGGAAACGGTCGATTTCGCGCCGAACTACGACGGCACCCGCAAAGAGCCGCTGGTGCTGCCCGCCAAGCTCCCCAATCTCCTCATGAACGGCGCGTCCGGCATCGCCGTCGGCATGGCGACCAACATCCCGCCGCACAACCTCATGGAATTGACGGAGGGCATCCTCGCGATCATCGACGACCCGAACATCCCCGACGAAGGACTTCTCGGCATGATACACGGGCCCGACTTCCCGACGGGCGGGATCATCTTCGGGCGAGCGGGTGTGCGGGACGCGTATCTGACCGGCCGTGGGCGCATCATCGTGCGCGCGCGGGCCAACATCGAGGTTCACCAGAACAGCTCGGAGAGCATCATCATCACCGAGATCCCGTTCATGGTGAACAAGTCCGGTCTCATCGAGGCGATCGCGAATCTGGTCCGCGGGGGCAAGATCACCGGTATCCGCGACATCCGCGACGAGTCCGATCGGGACGGTATCAGGGTCGTCATCGACATGAAGCGCGACGCGCAGGCGAACGTGATCCTGAACCAGCTCTACAAGAGCACGCAGATGCAAACCACGTTCGGGACGATCCTTCTGGCGCTCACCGACAACGTTCCGAGAGTGATGACCCTGAAGGAGATGTTGAGCCACTACATTGCCCACCGCGAGGAAGTCATCATCAGGCGGACGAAGTTCGACCTGGCCAAGGCGGAGGCGCGGGCGCACATCCTCGAGGGGCTCAAGAAGGCCCTCGACCATATCGACGAGATCGTTCAGATCATCAAGAAATCGAAGGACGTCGAGCACGCGCGCGCGCAGCTGATGAAGACGTTCAAGTTCTCGGAGATACAGGCGCAGGCGATCCTCGACATGAGACTTCAGCGTCTGACAGGGCTCCAGCGGAAGAAGATCGAGGATGAGTACAAGGAGGTCATCAAGCTCATTGCCACGCTCAAGAGCATTCTCGAGAGCCGGGCGAAAGTGCTTGCCATTATAAGAGACGACATCACGGCCGCGGCCGAGGCCTACGGCAGCGAGAGGCGCACCGAGATCGTCGACGCGACGACCGACTTCGCGATCGAGGACCTGATCGCCGAGGAAGACATGGCGATCTCGATCTCACACACGGGCTATATCAAGCGCCTTCCGGTCGGAACCTACCGCCGGCAGCGACGGGGCGGCAAGGGTATCACCGGCATGGGCACCAAAGAGGACGACTTTGTCGAGCACATGCTGATAGCCTCGACTCACGACTACATCCTCTTCTTCACGCCAAAGGGCCACTGCCACTGGCTCAGGGTGCACGAGATCCCACAGGCCGGACGCGCGGCCAAGGGCAAGGCGATCGTCAACCTGCTGCAGGTGAACAAGGATGACTCGGTCGCGACGTTCATCACGGCCCGCGATTTCGACGATGAGCACTTCGTAGTGATGGCGACGAGAAAGGGCGTGGTCAAGAAGACGAGGCTATCGGCCTACTCGCATCCGAGACGCGGGGGTATCCGCGCCATCAACATCGACAAGGGCGACGAGCTCATCGACGCCGCGGTGACCGACGGCAACCACGACGTCGTCCTCGCGAAGAGGCTGGGGAAGGCGATTCGTTTCCGTGAGAGCGACGTGCGCGAAATGGGTCGGACCGCGCGCGGCGTGCGTGGTACGCTCCTGGAGAAGGGCGACGAGGTCGTCGGCATGGTCGTCGCCGTCGGGGAGCAGGGGACCGTCCTGTCCGTGACCGAAAACGGGTATGGCAAGCGGACCAACATCTCTGACTATCGAATCATCAAGCGTGGTGGCAAGGGCGTCATCTCAATAAAGGCGAACAAGAGAAACGGGAAGGTCGTGGCCGTCAGGATCGTCAACGAGCCGGACGAGGTCATGATAATGACCTCGAAGGGCGTGATGATCCGGCTTCCCGTCAAGGGTATCTCTCTCATCGGGCGGAACACTCAGGGCGTCAGGATTATCAAGCTCGACAAGGGCGACAGAGTGATCGATATCGCCTGCGTGGCGAGCGAGGAGTAACTTGGCCGGGGCGCGGTGCCCCATCAGGAGGTGAGCGTGAGTCGAGTCGAGCGCACAGCGCTGGTCTCGGTCCTGATTAACATCGGGCTGGTCTTCCTCAAACTGTCTCTCGCGGTCCTGTCCGGCAGTCTGGCGCTCGTCGCAGACGCCTGGCACTCGGGGTCCGACGTCGTGGCCTCAGCTCTGGTATGGACCGGGGCGCGCATCTCACGCCGCGAGGGCCGGGTAAATCTGGCGGTCGTCGAGAACATCGTTGGGCTCATCATCAGCGGCCTGATCCTCTGGGCCGCCGTCGGCATCTTTCGTAAGGTCTCGGCTGTCGGCGGCGCGCCGATCACGAATCTCCCACTGGCGATAGGCGGCAGTCTCGTTGCCGCGCTGATTTCGTATTACGCCGCCCAATACAAGATGCACGTCGGACGTGAGACGGGCAGCCTCAGCCTGATCGCCGACGGATATCACTCCCGCATGGACACCCTGACAACCGGCGCCGTCGTTGTGGGCCTCATGGGCCACGCGATCGGCATCCAACTTGACCGTATCGCGGCGGTCGTTGTTGCCCTCTTCATAGTGGAGTCGGCCATCGTCATCGGGGCAGCGGCGATGCGAGGGCTCCGCGAGGGCAGGAGCGCACAGGCGGAGTCGCTCTCTGAAATCATGCAGACACGCCCGGCTCTGGCGCTTGGGACCGCGCTGGACCGACTGGGTGTTCGCGCGTTCTCTGTGAGCACGCGGAAGATGATCGGGCACCCCAAGTGGCGGCGGCGGTGCGCGTCGGCAGTGGTCGTTCTTCTGCTTGTTGTGTGGGCGCTCTCGAGCGTGTCGTTCGTTGGCCCTGGTCGCGCGGGTGTCGTCATGAGGTGGGGAAGAGCGCTGGACGAGACCATGACGCCCGGCGTACACCTCAAGGCGCCGTGGCCGATGGACAGAGTGGTGCGGGTGGAAGTACCAAAGGTGAGACGTCTGGAGATAGGCTTCCGGACGCGCAAGATCGCGCGCTCGATCAACGCGGTCGCCGCCGAGTTCTACGCCACGCTGTGGGAAAGCCGCCACGCCGCCGGGACCTACGAGAAGCTCCCGGAGGAAGCGCTGAGGATGACGGGCGACGAGAATGTCGTGGACATAAACGTCGTCTTCTTCTATCGCGTGAGCGATCCCAAGGCCTACCTCTTCGAAGTGGCGAGAACGGAAGATTTCATCAGATTCACGGCCGAGTCCGTGATGACGAACATCGCGGGCCGGCTTGCCCTTGATGACGTGGTGACCGCGCAACGGGACGTTTTCGAGGAGCAGATCCTCACTCTAACACAGGGGCTTCTTGACGCGAGTGACGCGGGCGTGGAGATCACGGGCGTCAGGCTTCAGGACGTGCACCCTCCTCTCGAGGTGGTGCCGGCATTCAGAGACGTCGCCAGCGCCAGAGAGGACAAGAGCCGCATTATAAATGAGGCGCTCGGCTACATGGATGAGACTATTCCCAAGGCGCGCGGTGACGCTGGGCGCCTGATCCTTGAGGCCGAGGGGTACAGGTCCGACAGAATCGACCGCGCGCGCGGCGACTTCCAGCGATTCAAGGAAATGGCGCGGTACTACCGGGACTCGAAGAGGGTCACCGAGACGCGCCTCTACCTCGAGACGATGGAGAGCCTGCTCGCGGGCATCGAGAAGTACATCGTAAGCGCGGACATTGATCTCGAGGGCTACGACATCCGCGTGTTCGACAAGGCCCTCTCGTCGGACGCGGCTCTACAAGACTAGGCGCGGCAAGTCCTCGTGCAGTGCCTGTGACGCGGCGGCGGGACGCGAGCCCGTGACACGGCAGGAATGGGTTTGGACCCGGGAGGGACAGGTGACACGAAAAAGGTACTACACGGCGGCGATCACGATCATCGCCCTGCTTGTTCTCAGGAGCGCGGTGTTCGTGGTCGACGAGACGAGGACGGCGATCGTGACCCAGTTCGGGCGGCCGGTGAGGGTCATCGAGACCGCCGGCCTCAACTGGAAGCTACCGCAGCCGATCCAGTCCATCAGGCTCTTCGATAAGCGGCTCCTGGTCTACGACCCCAAGCCGACGGAGTTCCTGACGAACGACAAGAAGAACATCGTCGTCGATGCGTTCGTCGCCTGGCGGATCGCGAATCCCGAGAAATTCCTCGAGACAGTGAATGACCGGGAGGGGGCGGAGGTGCGGATGGCGGACATCGTCGCGTCTGAGCTGGGGGCCGCGCTTGGCCAGTATCCGCTCCACGCGCTGATATCGACCGACCCCGACTTGATGAAGGTCAATGAGATAATGGCGGGAGTGGCGCTGGCGTGCAGGACAACGGCGGAGTCGAGCTTCGGTATTGAGGTGGTCGACCTGCGGATGAAACGGCTCGCCTTCCCGGAACAGAACAAGCAGAGCGTCTTCGATCGCATGCGAGCCGAGCGAGAGCGGACGGCGAAGAAGTACCGCTCAGAGGGAGAGGAAGAAGCCATCAAGATCCGCGCGGAGGCCGACAAGGAGCGGCAGGAGATCTTAGCCGCGGCCTACATGGAGGCCGAGAAGGTCCGCGGCGAGGGCGACGCGGAGGCGATGCGCATATACGGTGACGCGCACAACACGGACCCAGGATTCTACGAATTCGTGAGGACGCTCGAGTCCTACAGGAACTTCCTCGACGAGCGGACCACGATCGTGCTGTCGTCGGACTCGGACCTCCTCAAGCTCCTCGACAAGAAGGGGAACTGAGACAGGAAGGGGAATTGAGCGTGGCGGAGACAACGGTCAGGTCCGACATGTCCGCCGGACTCCCGAAGGTCTGGAAGCTGGCGCGGCTGATCGCGCTGGTCGCCGTCGCCATGTATCTACTGTCAGGCATATATGTCGTCCAGCCCGACGAGCGCGGTGTGGTCAAGCGACTCGGCAGGGTCGTAGCGGCGGACATTCAGCCGGGCATCCACTACCGCATCCCCTGGCCGATCGACTCGGTTGCCACGCCTCAGGTCACAGCGATCAAGCGGATGAGCATCGGATACAAGATCGTCGACCAGCTCCGTGGACTGACGGCGGAACCACGGGAGACCCAGTTCGTCACCGGGGACGAGAACATCATCGAGATGCAGCTCCTGGTCCAGTATGTTGTCAAGGACCCGGCACGCTTCCTCTATGCGGCCGAAGAACCGCACTGGCTGATCAGAAAGGTGGGGGAGTCGGTTCTCACCGAGAAAGTGGCGGCACTGGGCGTCGACGAGCTCCTGACAACAGCGAAGATCGAGGTGGCAACCGCCGTCAAGACGCGCGCGCAGGACGTGCTGGACTCCTACGGCGTCGGCATGGAGATCGTGGCCGTCCACCTGCAGGAGGTCAATCCTCCACGTGAAGTGGCGGACGCCTTCCGCGATGTCGCGAGCGCGAGGGAGGACAGAAGCCGCATCGTCCAGGAGGCAAACGGCTACGCGAACCGCGTCGTACCTATGGCCCGTGGTGAGGCGCAACGCCTGATCACCGCAGCGGAGGGATACCGGACAGAGAAAGCCAAGACAGCCGAGGGCGAGGCGCATCGCTTCAGAGCCACGGTCGTCGAGTACTGGAAGAACCCGGCGGCGGCCCGCCAGCGCCTATACCTCGAGGTGATGGAAGAGGTGCTCTCAAGAGTAAGGAAGTACGTAGTCGACGCGGAGTCCGGGGAGAAACTCAACCTGAGGTTCCTGTCGCAGCGCGACTGACAGTTTCCCTGCGCGCATGTGCCTGGACGGTCCGCGTTCGACCAGGCTGCGACGCGCGCGTCGATGCCCGCACCAGCGTTTACGCTTGACAGAAGCAAGTTCAGGAAGCTAAGCTCAGTTGGTTTTGTTGGCCTCAGTTCGCGCCAGTTCAAGCGGACAGCGAGGTTGCATATGCGACCCGCGAGCGACAATCAGTGGAAGGGCTGAGTGTTACTTGCAGGCCCAGAGCAGGATCATCACAACCGTAGCGCGGCCATAGAACGACCCCGGGGTCACTTTGCTTAAGAGAAGGAAGTGGCGCGGGGTTTCTATGTGAACATGGGCGATGACCATCCGAGCGCTCTCGGAGTTGCGCCCAGCGGTTTCCGGGAGAAGTCCGACACACCATTCCAAGCAAGGGGCCTGGCCAGGATGAAAGAGGTCTTCATTGGAAGCGAGAATCTCCTGAAGCTGATAGGGAGATGGGCGAAGGACCACCGGGTCTACGTGCCGGTCACGTTCGATATCATGAACAACGAGGAGACGCCGGACTACGACCTCGTCAAGGATGCTCTGCCAGAGACGATACAGCTCCACGGAGCGGCCCCGGCGCATTCGGCGAAGACGTTCGTCTTCTACCCACGCGAGGTCGTGGCCAACTACCCCAGCAGCGACGCGGAGGCCAACGTCGAGGCGCCCTCGACGGTCGTCGTCGGTCCGCGCGGGTGCGACGTCCGCGGCCTGGCGAAGTTCGACAAGGTCTACTGGAGCACCAAGCACTTCACCGAGGAACACGACGACCCCTTCATCATAGAGAAACGGGAGAACACGTACATCGTCTCCATCGACTGCACGGCAGCGAAAGAAACCTGCTTCTGCACCGCGGTAGGTGGTAAACCGTTCGCGGAGGAAGGGTTCGACCTCAACCTCTCGCCGCTGGGTACGGGGTGCATTGTGACGGTCGGGTCTGAGCGTGGGGACGGTCTGCTCGCGGGATCGGACGACCTGCTAAGAGAGGTGACGCAGGAGCACAAGTCCGAGCGCGACAAGAACCGCGCGTCGGTGACCGAGGCGGTCGACCGGCAGAACGCGCAGTTCGCGGTGGAGCAGCCGTACGACAAGCGCGACCTCGCGTCGTCGGAAGATGCGTGGGCGTACGTGACGCAGAACTGCGTCGGCTGCGGGGCGTGCAATCGTGTGTGCCCGACGTGCACGTGCTTTCTTCTGGTGGACCAGCGGGCGAAGGGCGGATACGAGCGGAGCCGGAACTGGGACACGTGTTTGTCCATCGGGTACGCACGCACGGGCGGCGGGGGCAACTCTCGGCCGGCGCTCGCGCAGCGGCTCGAGAACAGGCTACGGTGCAAGTTTGAGTACTCACGCGACAGGTACGGCCTCGTGACATGCACCGGCTGTGGCAGGTGCATCGATGCCTGCATGGGCAGGATCGACATGAGGGAAGCCATCAAGCACGTGATCACGGAGAAGGCGAAGGTATGAAGAACCTCTACAGGCCGATCGAAAGTGTAATCGAGGACATCAAGTCGGAGACGCCGAACATCACGACGTACCGCTTCCGGCCGAAGGAGCCCATCAGCTTCGAGGCCGGCCAGTTCGTCGAACTGACGGTGCCCGGTGTGGGGGAGGCTCCATTCACACCGTCCTCCAACCCGAACATTACCGACACGATGGAGATCACCATCATGGCGGTCGGGACGGTGACGGAGGCCCTGACGAAGATGAAGGTGGGTGACACGGTTGGGATTAGAGGACCTTATGGCAATGGTTACAACCTGACCGACTTCGAGGGCAAGGAGATCCTCATTGTGGGCGGCGGCGTCGGGCTCGCCCCACTGAGGTCGCTCATTCTGGCGCTCTTCGATGACGTGGACAAGTACAAGAAGATATCCATTCGCTACGGCGCGCGGACACCGGAGGACATCATCTACAAAGACCTCCTTCCGGAGTGGGCCCAGGTGAAGAACACGGAGGTACTGCAGACCATCGACCAGCCGCACCCGAAGTGGACGGGAACGGTCGGCGTCATCACGGTTCTGCTCGACGACCTGCCGCTTCTGACGACCGTCGACGTTGAGGGTCTGCCATTCAGTCCCGAGACGGCGGTGGCGTGCGTCTGTGGTCCGCCGATCATGCTCAAATTCGTCAATATCGCACTGCTCGAAAAGGGGTTCAAGCCGGAGAACATCTATCATTCGATGGAGCGCAACATGAGCTGCGGACTCGGCAAGTGCGGGCACTGCATGATGGGCGAGTTCTACATCTGCAAGGACGGTCCCGTCATGACGGCGGCGCAGATCGCCGAGTTCGATGATCCGTTCTAGCCGTTCACGCTTGAGGGGTTAAACGAAATGCCAGAGATCAAAAAGGCGTCTTGTCTCTTCTGCTCGTTCCAGTGCGGCTTCGCGATGGA
>JALGZG010000271.1 GCA_025782345.1 bacterium
CTCGACGACCCTCCGCGAAAACGCCAGAGCCGACGCCATGGCGCTTCCGTCCATTTCGAACCTGGCGGACACGAATGCGCGGTGGGCCTCCGCCAACTCGTTCTCGACCTCGACCCTGAGGTCGCGGGCGCTGTGCACCATCCCCAGGAAGCGCCGCATCAGCTCCTCCTGTTTGTCCTTGAGCAGCTTGTGGCCGCGCTTCGCGAGCGTCAAGCGGCGCCTGAGCCTCAGCAGCTGCATTCTGTTGGGATTCGCTCGGAGTCTCATATCTCTCTTCCGGCGGCGGGCCGGACAGCGCCCGACCACACCGTCAGTCTACTTTCTCTCGGCCTCTTCCTTCTTCGCGAGCGCTTCCTTCGCGTCTGCGCCCGTGCGCTTGAGGTACTGCTCGATCTGCGCAGGCTTCACGCGCTTGAGCTCGGACAGCGGGAGGATCTCGAGAAGCTCCCACCCGAGCGTCAGCGTTTCCTCGATCGTGCGGTTCTCGTCGCCTCCCTGCTTGACCTCGGCGAACTTGAAGAACGCCTTATCCTCGGGTGAGAGCGCCGCCTCGCCGAGGATGACCGCCAGCTCCTGCGCCTCCTTGCCGTGCGCGTACGCGGCGAAGAGCTGGTTCGCGAGGTTCGCGTGGTCCTCCCGAGTCCGCCCTTCACCGATGCCCTTGTCCCTGAGACGTGAGAGCGACGGCAGCACGTTGATGGGAGGATAGATACCCTTCCGGTGCAGCGCGCGGTCGAGGATGATCTGACCCTCGGTGATGTAGCCCGTGAGGTCGGGAATGGGATGGGTCTTATCGTCCTCGGGCATCGACACGACTGGGATCTGCGTGATGGAACCCCCTTTGCCCTTGATGCGCCCGGCGCGCTCGTAGATAGTCGAGAGGTCTGTGTAGAGGTACCCGGGGTATCCTCGCCGCCCGGGGACCTCCTTGCGCGCGGCCGATATTTCACGGAGCGCCTCGCAATAGTTCGTGAGGTCTGTGAGGATGACCAGCACGTGCATTTCAAGTTCGTACGCCAGGTACTCGGCCGCCGTCAGTGCCATCCGCGGCGTCGCGATGCGCTCGATCGCGGGGTCGCTCGCCAGGTTGACGTACAGGACCGCACGGTCGATGGCACCGGTTCTGCGGAAGTCGGCGATGAAGTACTCGGCTTCTTCGAACGTAATGCCCATCGCCGCGAACACGACAGCGAAGCTGCTCTCGGTCCCGAGCACCACCGCCTGCCGCGCGATCTGAGCCGCGAGCGCCGCGTGCGGGAGGCCGAAGCCGCTGAAGATCGGAAGCTTCTGACCGCGCACCAGCGTATTCAGTCCGTCAATGGAAGAGATGCCGGTTTGAATGAACTCGTTCGGGTAGTCGCGCGCCGTCGGGTTCAGGGGCGATCCGGCCACATCGCGCTTGATCTCCGGGATGATCGCCGGCCCGCCGTCCTTGGGACGCCCAAGCCCGTCGAACACACGCCCTAAGATGTCGGGCGAGAGCCCGAGCTCCAGCCCGCGCCCAAGGAACCGCACTTTCGCGCTGTCCACGGAGACGCCCGTCGCGCCCTCGAACAGCTGCACCAGCGCGGTGTCCTCGTCGACCTCGAGCACCCTGCCCCGCCTCACCTCGCCACCCGGGAGCTCAACCTCGACCAGTTCCTCGTACTTGACTCCGGAGACCCCACCGACCAGCAAGAGTGGTCCCGCGATCTCCTGGACGGTCCTGTATTCCTTCACCATCGGCAGCTCTCCTGGAATAGGTTCTCCGCTTCTCCCTTACGGTTCCTCGCGTATCGCTCCGGACGCGCCCCGGCCGGCTACTGCGCCGCGTCGCTCACGCCCGCGCGCTCTTCGACGAGCCCGCGTATCTGGGTCTCGATGCGCCCGGCGATGGCGTCCAACTCGTCTATCTCGGCCTCGGGGATGTACCGGGACCGCGATATCTCCTCCTGGACCGCCAGACCGAATACCGCCTCGGACGGCACGCCCTGCTCTACCGCGTCGCGCGCGTGGCGGTTCATCACGATGATGTTCCTGAGCATCCTGTACTGCTTCGGGAACGATGTGTAGGTATCGACGTCATCGAACGCGTTCTGGTGCAGGAAGTCCTCGCGAATCGCTTTGGCCGTGCCGAGGACGAGCCTGTCTCGGTTGGACAGCGCGTCGACGCCGACCAGGCGCGCGATCTCCTTGAGCTCGGCTTCCTGTTGGAGAATTCTCATCGCTTCCTGGCGCATGCCCGCCCACTCCTCTGAGACCTCGGTGCGGAAGTACTCCTCAAGGCTGTCGTGGTAGAGTGAGTAGCTCGTCAGCCAGTTGATCGCGGGGAAGTGGCGCTCGTACGCCAGCCAGTCCTCGAGCGACCAGAAGACCTTCACAACCTTCAGCGTCGCCTGAACGACCGGGTCGGAGAGGTCTCCGCCCGGAGGCGAGACCGCGCCCACTACCGACAGCGCGCCAATGCGCTCGTCTGTGCCCAGCGTCCTGACCCTGCCCCCCCGCTCGTAGAACTGCGCTGCGCGCGCCGGGAGATAGGCCGGGTAGCCTTCCTCGCCGGGCATCTCCTCAAGCCGGCCGGACATCTCGCGGAGAGCTTCGGCCCAACGCGACGTCGAGTCGGCCATCACGGCGACCGAGTAGCCCATGTCGCGGTAGTATTCGGCGATCGTGATTCCCGTATAGATAGAGGCCTCGCGCGCCGCCACGGGCATGTTGGACGTGTTCGCCACGAGGACGGTTCGCTTCATCAAGGGCTCGCCGGACCGCGGGTCCTTGAGCTCCGGGAACTCCATAAGCACGTCGGTCATCTCGTTGCCGCGCTCCCCGCAGCCGATGAAGATAACGATCTCGGCGTCGGCCCACTTCGCGAGCTGGTGCTGAACGACGGTCTTGCCCGC
>JALGZG010000336.1 GCA_025782345.1 bacterium
GTCACGGTCCGGAAGAGGGCGACGAGCGTCGACCGGCACCTCTGCACCAGCTGCGGCGACTGCATCGCGAAGTGCCCGGTGAAGGTCAGCTCCGAGTTCGACGCGGGGTTCGGCCAGCGGAAGGCCATCTACACGCCCTTCCCGCAGGCAGTGCCGAGCGAGCCGGTCATCGACCGCGAGCACTGCACCTGGTTTCTGAAGGACGGGAAGTGCGGCGTGTGCGAGAAGGTCTGCACCCTGAACGCCATCGACTATACGATGGAGGACGAGATTGTCGAACTTTCGGTCGGGACCATCATTGTCGCGACCGGCTTCGACGAGTTCGATCCCAACATCAAGCCCGAGCTCGGGTACGGGATCTACGACAACGTCATCACAGGCCTTGAGATGGAGCGGCTCTGTTCCGCATCGGGCCCGACCGAGGGCAAGATCGAGATCGACGGGAAAGAGCCCAAGGACGTCGTCTTCATCAAGTGTGTGGGGTCGCGCGACCAGTCGATCGGCAACGAGTGGTGCTCTCGGGTCTGCTGCATGTTTACGGCCAAGCAGGCGCACCTGATCCGCGAGAAGCTGCCGGACGCCAACATCACCGTCTTCTACATGGACGTGAGAGCGTTCGGGAAGGGTTACGAGGAGTTCTACGACCGCGTCCGCGGCGAGAACGTCTTCTACAGGCGGGGCAGCGTCTCCGAGATCTACAAGCGAGGCGAACGGTTGGTGGTCACGGGAGGATAGCTTCCATCCTCAAGCTCTCCAAGTCCTCCGACCGGTTTCTGATGGAAGCGCACCCGAAGCTCAGGCCGGTTGACACGGCGACCGACGGCGTGTTCCTTGCCGGCTGCTGCCAGGCTCCGAAGGACATTCCGGATACCGTGGCTCAGGCCAAGGCTGCGGCCGCATCGGCCATCATCCCGATGTCGCGCGGTACCGTGAGGCTCGAGGCCATATCGGCCGTGGTCGATGAGGATCTCTGCTCGGGCTGCCGGATCTGCGTGAGCGTCTGTCCGTACGGAGCCATTGCGTACGACGAGAAGGACAAGGTCTCACGTGTCAACGAGGCGCTGTGCAAAGGGTGTGGGACCTGCGGAGCGGCCTGCCCGTCGGGAGCCATGTCGACGATACACTTCACCTCTGGACAGATGCGGGCGCAGGTGCTCGCGCTCATCGGAGGCAGCGATGACTGATGCAGAGAAGAAGGGCGCGGCGGCGAAGGGCGCCAGGAAGGCGTGGGGGGAGAAGGTGTCCTCGTCCGCCAGGCAGCGCGACGCTCTCTTCACCTCCATCTCCGGTGAGGAGGTGGACCTCCTCTACACGCCCGAAGACATCGCCGAGCTGGACTACGAACGAGACCTGGGCTTCCCGGGCGAGTTCCCCTACACGCGCGGCGTGCGGAGCAACATGTACCGCGGGCGTCTGTGGACGATGCGGCAGTTCTCCGGTTTCGGCACGCCCGAGGATTCGAACCGGCGCAACAAGTTCCTGCTTGATCATGGGCAGACGGGTCTGTCGGTAGCGTTCGACCTCCCGACCATCATGGGGTACGACTCTGACCACGAGCGCGCCGAGGGCGAAGTCGGAGTGTGCGGCGTGGCCATCGACTCGCTCCGGGACATGGAGACCCTGTTCGACGGCATCCCGCTGGACAAAGTCAGCACGTCGATGACCATCAATGCGCCGGCGGCGGTGCTCTTAGCGATGTACATCTGCGTCGGCGAGAAGCGAGAAGCAGGGCGTGCCGTCCGAGGCGCTCCGGGGGACTCTCCAGAACGACCTTCTGAAGGAGTACATCGCCCAGAAGACGTGGATCTTCCCGCCGAAGCCCTCGATGCGCATCATCACCGACATCATGGCCTACTGTGCCGAACACGTGCCGCAGTGGAACACCATCTCCATCAGCGGTTATCACATCCGCGAGGCCGGGTCCACCGCGCTGCAGGAACTCGCGTTCACGCTCGCGGACGGGTTCGCGTACGTGGAGGCGGGGATAGCAGCCGGGATGGACGTCGACACGTTCGCGCCCAGGCTCTCGCACTTCTTCAACTCGCACCTGGATTTCTTCGAGGAAGTGGCGAAGTTCCGCGCGGCGCGCCGCATCTGGGCGACGGACATGCGCGAGAAGTACGGCGCGAAAAACCCGAAGTCCTGGCTGATGAGATTCCACACGCAGACTGCCGGTTGCAGCCTGACGGCCCAGCAGCCGTTCAACAACGTGGTGCGCACCGCGCTCGAGGGACTGGCGGCCGTGATGGGCGGCACGCAGAGCCTCCACACGAACTCGATGGACGAGACACTGGCGCTCCCGTCGGAGGAGGCCGTGCACGTCGCGCTACGGACTCAGCAGGTCATCGCGTTTGAATCCGGCGTTGCGAACGTCATTGATCCGCTGGGAGGTTCCTACTACGTCGAGGCGCTGACGGACAAGATGGAGAAGGGCTGCCGCGAGTACTTCGACCAGATCGAGAAGCTGGGCGGCGTCATCCCCGCGATCGAGAAGGGCTTTTTCCAGCGGGAGATCGCGAGGGCCGCCTTCAGGTATCAGCGCGAGATCGAGGAGAAGAAGAGGATCGTCGTCGGCGTGAACGACTACGTTGACGAGGGCGAGGAGATCAAGATCGACCTTCTCAGGATAGGTCCCGAGGTTGAGGAGCGGCAGAAGAAGGTCCTGAGCGACGTCAGGCGTGACCGCGACGATGCTGGTGTCACGGCAGCGCTGGCAGGTTTGCGCGCGGCGGCCGAGGGCACTGACAATCTCATGCCGCACTTCGTCGACTGCTGCCGCGTCTATGCCACCGAGGGCGAGATGATCGGCGTGTTGAGGGAAGTGTTTGGGGAGTACCGCGAACCGCCCATCTACTGGTAGAGACGCCCGGGCTTGACGGCCACGACCGCGGCGCGAAGGTAGTCGCGAGCGCCCTCAGGGATGCGGGCATGGAGGTCGTCTATACGGGTCTTCACCAGACGCCCGAGATGATAGTCAACGCCGCTATTCAGGAAGACGTCGACGTCGTCGCGCTGAGCATCCTCTCCGGTGCGCACATGACGATGTTCCCGCGCGTC
>JALGZG010000297.1 GCA_025782345.1 bacterium
CGGGCGGTGTGTACAAGCCCCGGGAACGTATTCACCGTGGCATGCTGATCCACGATTACTAGCGATTCCGACTTCATGGAGTCGAGTTGCAGACTCCAATCCGAACTGAGACCGGCTTTTTGGGATTGGCTCCACCTCGCGGTATTGCAACCCTTTGTACCGGCCATTGTAGCACGTGTGAAGCCCGGGATGTAAGGACCATGAGGACTTGACGTCATCCCCGCCTTCCTCCCGCATATCGCGGGCAGTCTCGCCAGAGTGCCCAGCTTAACCTGATGGCAACAGGCGACGAGGGTTGCGCTCGTTGCGGGACTTAACCCAACATCTCACGACACGAGCTGACGACAGCCATGCAGCACCTGTGAACCGGCCCCGAAGGGAAGGCATGTTTCCATGCCGGTCCGGCCCATGTCAAACCCCGGTAAGGTTCTTCGCGTTGCGTCGAATTGATCCACATGCTCCACCGCTTGTGCGGGGCCCCGTCAATTCCTTTGAGTTTCACACTTGCGTGCGTACTCCCCAGGCGGGGTACTTAATGCGTTAACTGCGGCACAGAGGGGGTCAGTACCCCCTACACCTAGTACCCATCGTTTACGGCCGGGACTACCAGGGTATCTAATCCTGTTCGCTCCCCCGGCTTTCGCGCCTCAGCGTCAGCTACGGCCCAGAAGGCCGCCTTCGCTACCGGTGTTCCTCCTGATATCTACGCATTCCACCGCTACACCAGGAATTCCGCCTTCCTCTACCGAGCTCAAGAGTCGTAGTTTCGACCGCAGTTCACCGGTTGAGCCGGTGGATTTCACGGCCGACCCACGACCCCGCCTACGCGCCCTTTACGCCCAGTGAATCCGAATAACGCTCGACCCCTCCGTATTACCGCGGCTGCTGGCACGGAGTTAGCCGGGTCTTTCTCCAGGAGCAACGTCAGACACCCAGCCTATTAAGATGGGTGTTGTTCTCCCCCCTGTGACAGGACTTTACAACCCTAAGGCCTTCATCGTCCACGCGGCGTCGCACCGTCGGGCTTTCGCCCATTGCGGATGCCTCTCGACTGCTGCCTCCCTTAGGAGTCTGGGCCGTATCTCAGTCCCAGTGTGGCTGACCACCCTCTCAGGCCAGCTACCCATCATCGCCTTGGTGAGCCGTTACCTCACCAACAAGCTAATAGGACTCGGGGCCATCCTTAAGCGGCACCTTGAAACAGAGGGCGCCTTTGATCTTCCACACATGCGAGCGGAAGATGTTATGCGGGATTTACGTCTTTCGGACATGTTCCCCACTCAAGGGCAGGTTCCCCAAGCGCTACTCACCAGTTCGCCACTCTACTAGGGATTCCGAAGATTCCCGTTCGCGTTCGACTTGCATGCCTAATCCACGCCGCCAGCGTTCATTCTGAGCCAGGATCAAACTCTCCATTGTAGTCTGATTCCTTCCACACCGTGGGTGGTTCACGTCATTCAGGAATTGAGTGCAAGGTTACCCTGACAGGCTACCGCGACAAGCGCGGTCGCCCACAGGGCCCACATCAAGCTACTCGACCTACACGCTATTCAAATGTCAAAGAGCGAATCGTCCCCGCTCCCGGCAGGTAACCCACCAGGTTACGCGGCAACCGTATTAGTGTAGTCAGACCCACAGTTCCTGTCAAGCGATTTGTCGGTCCTTCTACCACTTTATTCTCATCGCGCCTGAAGGCCATCTCACTCCCCCGACAGTGTCACGTTCTCAGGGAGGATCCGGACGAACCGGCGCTTGCCCGCCTGCAGTAGATGCGGGTCGTACACGGCAAGGACGGAGTCTACACTAGAAACCACATTGCCGTCAAGTCTTATTCCACCTTGTTCAATGAGTCTTCTGGCAGCCCCGTTACTGCGGGCCAGACCCGTCGCCACGAGGAGGGCGACTATCCAGACGGCCCCCCGGTCGCTCTGTCCCTCCACGGTGATGGCGGGCTCCGGGATCTCATCCGGAAGGCCGCCCTTAGCAAAGATGCGATCGAACTCCTCCTCTGCCGTCTCCGCTTCGTCCGGACCGTGGTACATCGTAACGATCACGCCGGCGAGCCGGCGCTTCAGATCTCTGGGATTCGTGTCCGCTTCCGAGAGGGACTTCCGTATGGCCTCGAGTTCGGCCCGCGACGAGGTGGTCGCGAGCTCGAAGTACCTCATGATCATGGAGTCCGGGATCGACATCGTCTTGCCGTAGATCTCCTTCGGCGACTCGCTGATCCCTATGTAGTTGCCGATGCTCTTGCTCATCCGGCGGACACCGTCCGTTCCTTCGAGGACCGGAAGAAGCATGACAACCTGGGGTTCCAGGCCGTGAGCCTTCATCAGATCCCGGCCGACGAGGCAGTTGAACTTCTGCTCCGTTGCCCCCAGCTCGACATCAGATCTGATCATCACCGAGTCGTACCCCTGCATCAGAGGATAGAAGAGTTCGTGGATGCTGATGGGCTGCTCGCTCTTGAACCTCCGGGAGAAATCGTCCCGCTCGAGAATCCGCGCGACCGTGTACTTGCCGGCCAGCTCCATTACGTCCCCGAAGGACATCTTGCTGAACCAGCTCCCGTTCAGGACGATCTCCAGACGAGAGGGATCGGGATCGACGATCTTGAACACCTGCTGCTTGTAGCTCTCCGCGTTCGCGAGCACTTCCTCGTGCGTCAGCCGCGGTCTCGTCTCGGACCTCTCGGTGGGGTCACCGATCATGCCCGTGTAGTCCCCGATGATGATGATGACCTTGTGGCCCAGGTCCTGGAACTGGCGCAGCTTCCTGAGGCCTATGGCGTGACCGAGGTGAAGGTCCGGCGCCGAGGGGTCGAAGCCCTGCTTGATGATGAGCTGCCTGCCCTCGCGCTCAGCGCGCTCGAGCTTCTGCAGTAGCTCCTCCTCCTTGATGACCTCCACCGCACCCACCAGGAGCGCGGCCATCTGCTCTTTGGCGCTCGGCACCGTTTGGTGCCCCTCCCGGGGCGAAGAGAACTCGCCTCCCCGGCGTCTGGTGCTAGAGCCGGAGAGGCCGGATACAGCAAAGTACATACCAACCGGGGCACAAACAGGCAAGAGAAAAGGGGACGCCGATGCAGCGGGATCCTGGTGCGACGCGTCTCCTCGGCGAGCAGGGCCCCAGGGCTCGGGGCAGCCCCTGCGCCTTGACATGGCCAGCGAACTGCGGTACCTTGCTGGCGGGCCGTGGTGGGCCCACTCTTCATTAGGGGGAAACTCCAGGAGTTCAAGAACGTGGCATTGCTCAAGAGCTGGTTCCTGACTTTCGCCGTGGTGCTCATCGCCATCACGCTGACGCTGGTAGGCGCCATACTAGGCCTGTCCAAGGATCTGCCTTCTCCTTCTCTCCTCGAATCCATTGAGCCGACCGTCGGCACGACGGTGTACGACCGCCACGGAGAGATCCTCCACGAGTTCTTCAGAGAGAACCGTGTGGTCGTCGGGCTGGACCACGTCTCACCCCATCTGGTCAACGCCATCATCGCCACCGAGGACCGCGAGTTCAGGCAGCACTGGGGCGTCGATCTTTTCGCGATCCTCCGCGCCACCATCACGAACGTCCGTGCGGGGCGGGTGGTTCAGGGAGCAAGCACGATCACGCAGCAGCTCGCGCGCAGCCTCTTCCTCACACCCGAGGTCAGCCTGACGAGGAAGCTCAAGGAGGCGCTCCTCGCCCTGCGCATCGAGCAGACCTACTCGAAGGACAGGATCATCGAGCTCTACCTCAACCAGATCTACTTCGGTGGAGGAGCCTACGGCGTGGAGGCGGCCGCTCAGAACCTCTACCGCATCCCGGCGTCAGAGCTGGACCTCGCACAGTCCGCGCTCATAGCGGGGCTCCCCAAGAACCCCAGTGGCTACTCACCCAGGAGACACCCCGACCGGGCCGAGATGCGCCGGAGTCTGGTCCTCTCTATGATGGTGGCAGACGGCGCCATCACGACCGATGAGTCCGCCGCCGCCGACACGATGCCACTGGGCGTGGCCGGGCGGGACGACGGCACGCCGGCCGGCGCCCACTTCATCGAGTACGTCCGCAGAGAGGTCATAGCCGAGTACGGGGCCGAGATGCTCTACGCCGGAGGCCTGAGCATACACACAACCCTGGACGCCGAGCTGCAGCGCACCGCCGACAGGCTGGTCGAGGAACGCTTCTCGGAGCTGGAGCACGAGTGCGACTTCCCGATCAAGCATGGAGACGAGTTCGACCCGGACACGCTCAAACACATTCCCTACATCGAGGCAGCTCTGCTCGCCGTCGACGTCTCGACCGGTGGCATCGTCGCCATGGTCGGAGGGCGCGACTTCAAGGACAGCCAGTTCAACAGGGCGACGCAGGCCCCGAGGCAGCCCGGCTCCGGCTTCAAGCCGTTCGTCTACACGGCGGCCATCGACAACGGCTTCACCCCCGCGGACACGATCATGGACGCCCCCATCCTCATCCCGGCCACGGGGCCGATGTGGAGGCTGGAGGGGCTGGAGGATGAGGCACTCATCATAGAAGAGCCGACCGATTGGATGCCGGAGAACTACTCAAGGGAGTTCCACGGCACGGTGCGGCTTCGCTACGCGCTCAAGCGGTCGATCAACATACCGGCCATCAAGCTGGGCATCATGGTAGGGTCGGACCAGCTGGCCCGGTACGCCCATGACATGGGCATCACGACCCGGCTCGCGAACGTCTACTCGCTCGCACTCGGAAGCAGCGAGGTCACGCTCTTCGATATGGTCAAGGCGTACGCCGTCCTCGCCAACCAGGGCACCCGCCTGGAACCGTACGCCGTGGAGAGGATCGAGGACAGGAACGGCCGCGTCCTCAGGACACACATGGCTTCCAGTTACGAGGCCATCTCGCCGGCAACGGCGTTCGTCGTCACCAGCATGCTCGAGAGCGTGATAAACAGCGGGACGGGCTGGGCGGCCCGGGCCTGGGGCTTCAACCACCCGGCCGCTGGCAAGACGGGAACGACCAACGACTGCACCGACGCATGGTTCGTTGGCTTCACACCGACCGTGGTCTGTGGCGTGTGGGGCGGTTTCGACGACAGGCGTTCAATCGGTGAGAACATGACCGGCGCAAAGGTCGCCCTGCCGGTATGGACGGAGTTCATGAAGGCCGCGCACGTGGGCGTGCCCAAGAACGCCTTCGAAGCACCGCCGGGAGTGGTCACGCGGAGAATCTGCGCCGAGACTGGAGAGCTGGCCGGGAGCGACTGCGAGGAAACGCTGGAGGAGGTCTTCACACAGGGCACCGAACCCGTCAGGCAGTGCCGCGCCCACTCGCGCGGCCGGGGACGCTACCGCGTGTTCGGACCGTAGAGAACGTAGTGGGACCTCAGACCGGACGCCGCGGGCCGGTTTCGCCGTGCGAATCGACCGTGGCCCGTCTCCCTCAATACCTACTCGGATACCTCCAGCAGCCGGCCCCCCACGTGAGGCCGGTCCGACCCGTAGCCAAACGCCGCTCCGACCCTCGGGAGTGCGCCCTCGGCTTCGTCCTTCCCCCGTGCGTGAACCAGCGCCACGACGTCTCCCTTACACACGGCGGTACCGATCGGGGCCACGATCTCGATGCCCACCGCGGGATCGACCGTCTCATCCACCGTCCTGCGCCCAGCGCCCAACCCTGTTGCAGCGAGACCCACCGTCAGTGCGTCGACGCCGGTGACGAACGCATCGCGGGGTGCCATGACCTCGGCGACAGCTGCCGCGCGCGGCAGTGCATCCGGGTTCTCGATGACCCCGGCGTCACCGCCCTGAGCCGAGATGAACCGCGAGAAGACCTCCATCGCCCGTCCGTCGTCCAGAGCGGCGGCGGCGAGCGTTTCCGCCTCTTCGGCGCCGGACGCCAGCCCGGCCATGAGTATCATCCGTGAAGCCAACACCAGACTGGTCTCGCGGACCTCGGAGGAGCCATCGCCCCTCAGGACCTCGATCGACTCTCTGACCTCCAGCGCATTCCCAACCGTTCGGCCGAGAGGAGACGACATATCGGTCAGGAGCGCCACCGCGGGCAGACCCAGACGTCCCGCCGTCCGCACGAGCGCCGAAGCAAGCCCGCGGGCCTTCTCGATGTCCCCCATGAACGCCCCGCGTCCCACCTTCACGTCGAGCACAAGGGCGTCGAGTCCCGCCGCGAGCTTCTTCGAGAGGATGCTGCCGACTATCAAGGGGACGCACTCGATGGTCGCAGTGACGTCGCGCAGGGCGTACATCTTCCGGTCGGCCGGGGCGAGCTGCGGGGACTGACCGACTATGGCCATGCCGACGTCGGCAACGAGCTCCGCGAACTTCGTAGGTTCGAAGTCCGTGCGCATGCCGGGTATGGACTCAAGCTTGTCGAGAGTGCCTCCCGTGTGCCCGAGACCACGTCCGGAGAGCATTGGCACGCGTACGCCGATCGCCGCGGCCACGGGGGCCACGATCAGGGAGAGTTTGTCGCCCACGCCGCCCGTCGAGTGCTTGTCCACCTTGGGACCAGGGACGCCGCTCATGTCGAGCACCTCGCCAGAGTCCAGCATGATCCTGGTGAGTGCCTCGGTCTCCGCGTCGGTCGCACCGGAGAAGAACGTGGCCATCAGGAAGGCCGACATCTGGTAGTCCTCCACACGCCCGTCGACGAAACCGAGCACCATGAACTCGAGTTCCTCAACCGTGAGTTCCTCGCCCTCGCGCTTCCGGAGGATGATCTCATACGTGTTCAAGCCGACTCCCCTCAAACAGCAAACCGGCGCCTTCCGCCGGCTCGCTCACCAAGTCCTGGGTGCATCACTGCCGCCGCCCCGCGCTCTCGGCGCCCGCCGCATCCTAGCCGCTGACTATCTTGACGCTCGCGCTCGCTCCGATCCTGGAGGCTCCCGCGGCGATCATCTCCTCTGCCGTCTCGACGTCGCGTATCCCGCCCGCGGCCTTCACTCCCATATCCTCCCCCACCACCCCCCGCATGAGCGCCACGTCGTGGGCAGTAGCACCTCCGGGCCCGAACCCCGTGGACGTCTTGACGAAGTCCGCTCCCGCCGCCTTCGCCAGCGTGCACGCGGTGATCTTCTCCTCATCCGTGAGCAGAGCAGCCTCGATAATGACTTTCGAAACCACGATGCTCCTGCACATCTCCACCACCGCACGGATGTCGCTTTCGACCAGCTCGTGGTCCTTCGACTTAAGGGCGCCCACGTTGATGACCATGTCGACTTCCTGCGCGCCATCACTGATGGCGCGCTCCGTCTCGAACGCCTTGACCTCGGAGCGGTTGGCCCCCAGCGGGAAGCCGACGACCGTGCAGACCTTAACGCTGGTCATGCGGAGCATCTGAGCACACAGCGGCACGTAGCAGGGGTTGATGCACACCGAGGCGAAGCGGAAGCGTCGCGCCTCTTCGCACAGCTTCTCTATGTCCTCTTTCGAGGCCGAGGGCTTCAGGACCGTGTGGTCTATCATGGAGGCCATCCGCTCGCCGGCGTCACCGAGACCGCTCGTCGCACTGATCCTGTCGGCCCCCGAAGCGATGATGGAGTCGACCTCTTCGGGGCGCTTGTCAACGCACAGGCCGCACGCGGTACAGGGGTCGCACTCCCCCCCCTCCTCTGTGCCGCTCGCCCCGGAGGGAAGTCCCAGACGGGACATGACCTCGCTTGTGACCCTCGCGACTAGCTCTTCTCTGTCCATAGCTTCTCCAGGTCGAGGATCTTCCGAACCCGGCGTTCGTGACGTCCTCCAGCGAAGTCCGTGGCAAGCCAGACGCGGACCATCTGTCGCGCGAGGCCGCGCCCTACGACGCCCGACCCGATGGTCAGGACGTTCGCGTTGTTGTGCTCTCTGCTGTTCACGACGGTCTTGACGTCGTGGCAGCAGGCAGCGAGCACTCCCGGGACACGGTTCGCGGCCATGGACGAACCTATCCCCGCGCCGTCGACAACGATCCCCCGGTAGCACTCCCCGCTCGCGACGGCCGTGGCCACCCTGTGGGCGAAGTCAGGGTAGTCGCAGGCGGTCTCGTCCGTCGTACCGACGTCCTTCACGCGAAAACCGAGTTCCTCGGTCAGATAGCGCTTCAGGGCCTCCTTGAGCGCGAACCCACCGTGGTCGGATCCGACGGCCACCAGACGCTCGGAAGGCGGCACAGCCGTCCCAGGAATCTCCTGCGAGGACTCCAGGACCTCTCTGACTACTTTCTCGACGTGGTCTCTGTCCATCTCTTGAGTGGATCCTCCCGCCGTCAAGAAACGTGGCGCCCGGACTAGCTCTTGTAGGAAGTGAAGGGCCGGGGGAACAGCTCCGCTATGGTCGTGTGAACCCTGGCACCCGGCTTCGATTCTACGATGATCGGCAGGTCCCGGGTGAACTCCCAGATGACCTGTCGGCAGACACCACAGGGCATGGTTGGCTCGTCCGTCGAGTCCGTCACGATCGCCAGCCTGGCGAAGTCGGTCACGCCGTCCGCTACCGCGCGCGCGATCGCGTTCCTCTCCGCACAGACGGACAGACCTATCGACGCGTTCTCGAGGTTCACGCCCGTGAAGACGCGCCCGTCCCGGGCGAGAAGCGCCGCCCCTACCCTGAACCCGGAGTAGGGCGCGTGTGCGTTCTCCTTGACTGCTCTTGCCAGCCCAATCAGCTCGTCGTCGCTCAAGGATGCTCCTCTCTGCCGGACCCTCCTGACCAGCGCATGGTAGCATGGGAGCTTCCCGACCTTCAAGACGGAAACCGCTCCCGGAGGCTCTCCCGCCGGCACACAAAGCGGGGGCGAACGCCCAATGGCGCCGCCCCCACTTCGACTCAAGACGTCTCGAACCTCGCTAGTCCCCGAACGCCATCGTCAGGGAGATTCTGTGCGTGGTGCTGAGATCCTCGTGGCCAACGAAACTCACTTCTCGTCCGCCCATCGCCCTGTCCCAACCGCCCTGCGCTCTGTGAGCGTCCGCATTCCCACGGTCTTGCCGCTCTTGATGTACACCCTGGTGACCCTTTTACCAATCCCACAGATGATCTCGTAGTTGATCGTGCCCACGCGGTCGGCGACCTCGTCCACCGTGATCTCCTCGGCTCCCTGCTGCCCGAAGAGCACTACCTCGTCACCCACACGCGCGTCAGGAAGCGCATCGATGTCAACGAGCGTCACGTCCATGGTCACGCGCCCGACGATGGGGGCCCTCTCGCCGCGCACGAGCACCTCGCCCGTGTTCGAGAGCCTCCAGCTGTATCCGTGCCCGTAGCCCACGGGGACCACCGCTATCCGCATCGCCCTCGGAGTCCTGAAGGTCATGCCATAGCTGATCGGATGCCCCTCCGGCAGCTCCCGTATCTGGGCTATCCGGGACTTGAAGGTCATCACGGGCACAAGCTGTGCCTCTTCCGACGAGCCACCCGAGGGTCTGAGGCCGTAGACCATGATGCCCGGCCGAACCATGTTCAGAGGCGCGGCGAGTGATTCCGTCACGCCGAGCAGGGCAGCGCTGTTGGCCGCGTGCCTCAGGGGAACCGCTATCCCCTTCCTGTCCAGCCGCTCCAGCAAGCGCACGAACTCCGACACCTGGCCTCTCGTAAACGCCACATCGTCGTCCGAAGCGGGGAAATGCGTGTAGACACCGTCCAGAGACAGGCTGGGGAGCTTCCCCACGGCGGTCACGAACGGAAGAGCCTCCTCCAGTCCTACACCACTTCGCCCCATGCCCGTGTCGACTTCCACGTGCACGGAACCGGTCTTGCCTCGATCAACGCAGACACGGGACAGAGCCCGCGCTATTCCGAGACTCGGGACGCTGCACGCGAGGTCGTACTCGATGACGTCTCGCGTCTCGCTCTCCATGGGAGGGCTCAGAATGAGGATCGGAGATGCGATCCCGGCCTGCCTGAGCTCGATTCCCTCCTGGAGCGTCGCGACGCCCAGCATATCCACACCTGCCGTCACGGCCGCCCGCGACACCTCCACCGCTCCGTGGCCATAGGCGTCCGCCTTGACTACAAGCAGGATCCTCTCGCCGCCCGCGACGCGCGCTCGCACCTCGCCGATGTTGTGCGCCAAGGCATCCAGGTCGATCTCAACCCACGTGGAGAATCGCACGGCGCACCCTTTCTGAAGTCTCTGACATCCGGCTCGCACTAAACCTCTATTGGATAGCACAGCACCTATCGGGCCGCAAGTTCTTTCGCCTGAGCGACCTTCCGTCCGTCTGTTCGTATCGAAGAGCAAACGCGCTCAGGCCCTCTTCCACCGCAGCTCAAAGGACCAGCGCTCGGCGGCCTCTTCGTGCAGCGCCGCACCAGAGCGCGACTTGCGATTGAAAAGCGGCCGATGCTCTAGTATCGTCGCGTTCGTGCCACACGCTCGCCCGCCGCGTGTGAAGACGACAAAGGAGTCATGTGCCGTCTACCCTGCGACCGCTACAGGCGACCGCTCCCCGGCTTCCACCGACAGCCACCCGGTAGCAGAAAGGAACTGACCAGATGTCAAGCAAGTCCAGTGACGCCTTCGAGAAACTCGTCGACCTGACGGCCACGCTCCGCTCGCCGGGCGGGTGCGCGTGGGACCGCGCGCAGACCGTGGCCACCATTCGCCCTCATCTCGTGGAGGAATTCCACGAGGTCCTCGAGGCCATGGACACCGACAACGACGAGGAACTCCGCGACGAGCTGGGCGACCTGCTGTTCCTCATCGTGTTCATAACCAGGATGGCGGAGGAGGAGGATCGATTCGACCTGACGTCGGTCGTCGACGGAATCGACGCGAAGCTCAGGCGTCGTCACCCGCATGTCTTCGGTGACAAGGTAGCATCGACACCGGACGCGGTGCGAACCCACTGGGAAACGACGAAGCTCACCGAAAAAAGCCACTCGGAACGGACGTCTATCCTCGACGGACTGCCGAGGGACTTCCCCGCCCTGCTCACCGCCCGCCGACTCCAGGAGAAGGCGGCCGCCGTCGGGTTCGACTGGGAGAAACTGGCGGATGTTCTGGCGAAGGTAGACGAGGAACTGGCCGAACTTCACGAGGAGATATCGGACCAACGCGCGGAGAAGTACGAAGAGGAACTCGGCGACCTCCTCTTCGCCATCGTCAATGTCGCGCGCACGCTCGAGGTTGATCCGGAAGCCGCCCTGAGGAAGACGAATCTCAAGTTCCGCAGACGGTTCGCTCTGATCGAAGACAGGTTCAGAGACAGGGACCTGAGCGAGGTCGGACTCGAGGCGATGGATCGCGTGTGGAACGAGGCCAAGGACCTCGAGGCGAAGAACGAAGGCTGAACCGCGAACGAACGCCCCACGCCCCCTGCCGCGGGACGACGTGCCGGACAGCATGCCGGACACCGCTACGGCCGGTCCCACCTGCCCGAGATGTAGTCGGTGATTATCTCACGGTGATCGAACGCCACGTCCCCGGGAAGCCCGGTGGGATCGAACACGCGCGCGCCGGCCGCATCGTCCCCGGCGGACAGGTTCCCCAGTCCGCGAGCAACGAACACCGTGGTGATGGTATGTAGTCTCGGGTCTCTGGCCGGGTCCGAGTAGACGTGGAACTGGTGGAGGTCGACGAGCGTCAGGCCAGTCTCTTCACGGGCTTCGCGGACCGCGGCGTCCTCCGCGCTCTCCCCGCGGTCGATGAACCCGCCTGGCAGAGCCCACCCGGGCGGCGGATTGCGCCTCTCTATCAGCACGATGCCG
Source organism: bacterium (assembly GCA_025782345.1). Lineage (GTDB taxonomy): Bacteria > Joyebacterota > Joyebacteria > Joyebacterales > Joyebacteraceae > JALGZG01. Next base: position 11,667 of record JALGZG010000297.1, read on the forward strand.
CCCTGGCGCTCGATGATGATGTCGACGGTCGGCACCGGGTTTCTGTGAACCTGCTTCCCGCTGTCACCTAGTCGTCCGGACATCCGTCGTCGTCCTCGAAGCCGTCAAGATCCTCGGGTTCGTCCGGGCACATGTCGCGCTCGTCGACGATGCCGTCGCCGTCGTTGTCAAGATCCGGCACGCCGTCCTCATCCTCGAACCCGTCGTAGTCCTCCATCAGAAGTGGCTCGCCGTCGAGGCCGTCGGGGATGCCGTCCCCGTCGTTGTCCGGATCGGGACAGCCGTCGTCGTCCTCGAAGCCGTCCACGTCCTCAGCGTCCGTGGGGCACTCGTCCCGGAAGTCGGGGATGCCGTCCCCGTCAGTGTCCGCGGCGAAGACGGGCCACGCATACGCGACCATCAGCGTAGCTTCCCAGTCGGGATAGGCTTCGTGAGGGTCGAAATCCGGCGTGGCTCGGTCGTCGCCGGCGATGCTGAATGACAACCCGGCGGTCGCAATCCAGCTGGAGCCGAATCGCACACGCACACCCGGCATGATGGTCAGGGGGTTCTCCTTGAGAGCAACCAGCTCTCTCCCGTTCAGGATGTCCCCCCGGAACTCGGTGAACAGGTCGACCTTCCGTCCAGGGAACTCGACGGCGCAACGCAGGAGTACGGCATCATTGTCGGTACCGGCTCCGCCCGCCGGGACCGGGGGGTAATAGTCGGGGAAGAAACGCCGCCCGAAGGCCTCGTTCCCGTGGGACGCCCATCCCACGTTCGCGTGGAGCCTCAGGGGCAGCCGGTCCGTGAAGTCCGCAGTCACCAGCAGAGCGGCCTCCCAATCGGTATCGGAACCGCCGGTCAGGTGAAAATCGCCACCGTCCGCCCCGTCAACCCTGAGTTCAGACCCGACGGGCAGACCCACGCGCCCGTCCAGGGCGAACGACAGCACGGACCAATCGACCGGCACCCCCAACTTGACACCGATGACCGGCGAATCGAGTCCTGCCGCGTCCCGAGAACCGGCGCCGTCGTCCCAGACGGCGCGCCGCACGGGCACGCGGGCCGAGAGCTCGAGCCATGTCGTCAGTCCGTATGAGGCCCCCGCGCACAGGGTGGTGTACCGGCCGGCCGTCTCCTCTCCCAAGAACTCAGCGGCGTCCAGCGACTCGTAGTGGTCTCCCGCCACACGGACCGTCAACACACCCCTGGTCTGGAGACTGGCCGTCCGCACAAGGAGAAGGTCGGAGCCGCCGGGCGAAGCGCCTCCGTCCCACCCCGGCAGACCGGCGGCGGCAGCCGGCAGCAGGAGCACCAGGATCGAGGCAACCAATACGCTGTGCGTGGTCAGACCACGCCCGAGGCCTCTCGGAAGGCGGGAGATCCGCCCGGACCGTCTCATCCGGTCTGCTCCTCCCCCGTATCGGGAACCGCATCGGCCGCAGGCTCATCGGAAGCCGCCACGGCATCGGGGCCATCCGCATCACCGGCCGGCGCCTCTTCCGCCTTGGCCTCCCCCTGCTCTTTCGCCACGTCGACGTAGTTCATCCTGAGCTGATACAGAACATGTTCCAGCAGTCGCTTCTCATCCGCATTGAGGTTGCCGTCCGTCTTCCGCTGAATAGCAGAGAGCATCTCGATCGAGTCGCTCGCGTTCGGGAGGTCCACCTCAACATCGCCGGTCAGAGGATGTGCTATCTTCCCGAGCTGCTGCATTGCGGCCGCCTCGAACGTGGCTATCAACCTGAACAGATAGCCGTCGATGCCCGTGGCGCCACCGACCGTGTCCTTCTCCATGTCGTTCCTCCGTGGAAATCGTCATCGTGCCACATCTGTCCCCAATATAGGGCGCTCCGTGCGGGGCGTCAACGAGAGAACGCCAGGAGGATGGGGCCCTGCTCTTGACCCAGGTCTCCTATTACTGGTATCCTCTGGTTCCAGGCAGACATTCAGAATCCCCGGAGTGGGTCGCTAGGTGCACGGTCTGCCCGCCTGCCCGCCTGCTTTGTCGCGCTGAGCGTGGCGACGATCGGATCCTCCGGAAGCTGCAGCGTGTGCGCACGGCCCAGGCCGGGTCTCTGTCAACTTGGCGGCTCACCGCGGCCCACCCGCGGTCCTGGGAGATCTCCAGATGCGCGCTCGACCCGGGTTCATTCACTTCCTTCAGCAGGTTGGGGTCTCCGCCCTGGCCGTGTTGGTCGTGGTCCTGAGCCTGGAACTCACCGTTCGAATCGTGCGGCGCTTGTCGCCGCCGCAACGTGCACAGACCCGATCGGTCGACGTCATCACCTGCGACCGGGATTCGCTGCTCGGCTGGATCTTCCCCGCGTCATCGCGAGGGGTCTTTCAGACCGGGCCTCACCCGACACCCCTGGAAACGAACGAGCTGGGACTGAGGAATCCCCCGATCGACGTCGGGCGCGAGCCCTGTTTGAGAATCCTCGTCCTCGGGGACTCGTACGCGTTCGGCTGGGGTGTTCAGAAGGACGAGACGTTTCCGCGGCAGATGGAACTGATGATCGTGGAGAGGTACCCCGGCGTCTCCGTCGAGGTGTTGAACGCCGGGGTGCCCGGCTACGGACTCTACCAACAGCGCGCCATGCTCGAGCACGTGCTGTCCCATGTTGAGCTTGACATCGTCGTCTCCACGTTCAGCCTCGCAAACGACCCCGCTGACGATCTCCGCATCCTGCGATTCGCGCCCGACCGTCTCACGGACTACTCACCGGAACTGAGCAGGAGGAACCGGGTCCTCGCGTGGGTCATGGGGAAGAGCGCGCTCGCGAGGTTCGTGGATCGCAGGACCTCGGCAATGCGTTTCAAGGCCGCGAACTCGAGCGGGGAGGCCGTTGATGCCGCGGCGAAGTGCATGAGCGAGCTTCTGTCCACCTGCGCTGAGCACGATCTCAGGGTGCTTCAGATCTCGATTCCGCATCGGTCGCAGGTGGCTGGTGGCTGGAAGGCACGGCTTGTCACGTCACTATCCAAACGAGCGAGCGAAATGCAGAACCGCGTGGCTGAGCAGCACGGAGTCCGAACAGTCGACGCCATCGAGGCAATGCTGGCCATCGAGGACTCCGCGGAAACATACCTCTTGAACGACTCCCACTGGGCGCCGGACGGACACAGGGCAGTGGCCGAGGCCGTGGTTGATGCCCTCCCCGAGGAATGGCTGCGGACGCCGGACTGAACCCGCCGCCGATGATCAGCTCTCCGCTCGGATACACCTGGACCCCGGCGCTACGCACGCTGCAGGGCGCACTACGCGAACGTCAACGGTCAATGAACCGGGGAGGACGCGGCGGGCGCCACACGGATGGAGGTGCCGTAGTCGGTGTAGCTCACGTAGGGGCCGGACATCCAGAGCAGCCCGGGCCCGTCTGGCGTGTGATGCCTCGGGACGACGGGCCTCACGTTGCCCACCGACGACCCGGACGTGACTGCTTCCGACCGCCAGGATCTTCCGCGATCAGGGGTGACCCACCGCTCGACCTCGAACACGCCGCGAACCGATCGGGAGAGATAGACGACGGACGGATCACCGTGGTCCAGCGCTGCGCCCCCGGAGTAGTAGACCTCCTTCTCCTCCTGGCCCGGCGGGGTGTCCGGGAACCATGGCCCCGCCCGCGTGATCTCGTGGTCGATCCAGGAGTCACCGTCCCAGCAGGCGTAGCGGTATCTGTGGTCGGACGGACGCGGGAAGACGGCGTACACGATCGCCGGGTGCCCGTCGGAGTCCGCGGCGACGTCCCACACCCACGCTCTTGCGCCCCCCGCGACCGCATCGTACGCGGTGTCGGCATCGGCTGGCTCGAACGGGAGGTCCGCGATGTCGCAGATGTCTGACCCGTCGGCGCGCTCGAAACGGCCGTCCCTGTACCTCGCGTAGTACAGGCTATTGGACGGCCGCCCCTGGGGGTGTCCGTACGTGAAGGCGATGTGTATGGTCTTCTCGCCGTCCGACGCGTACTTCGCGTAGGAATCGCCACGCTCGGTCCGTACGAGCTGATGCTCGTCGCTCCACCCACCACCCTCGAGCGTGAGGACGAACCGAGGCCTGCGGTCGTGTCCCCGGTAGAAGAGGAAGATCCTGTCGTCCTCCCCGGACAGCACAATCGGATTCGGATATGTCAGGCCGTAGCCGACCGGTCCCTCGTCGAGCGGCACGATGCTGGGCTCGCTCCAGGACGTGACGTCCTCGGGTCTCAGCGACACGCGATAGAGCAGCTCGTCTCCGCCGTGAGCCGAGTAGAACACGAGCAGGTGACGGTCGGGCCTGACCATGATGGCGGGATTCGCGTGGTCGTCCCGCTCTCTGAAGGCGTCGAAGACGGTGGCGCGGACGTCGCCGCTCTCGTGGTCGATCGAGGCCACGGTCACGGCACCCTGGTCATCTACCCAGCCCGTGTACGTTCTTCTTCGCTCGCCCTCAACGGTGACGGCGCGGGGACCAGCAAACCAGCACCACGCGCCATTGGGGGTCACTGCCGGGAAAGAGCTGCCGGGAGCGGTGCTCGCAGGCTCGCTCCCGCTGCGGGCGCCCGACCCTCCGCATCCCGCAATCGTCGTGAGCGCGATGACGATTGCGATCTCCGCAGCCTGCGATGCAACGCGACCGATAGTGCGGCGTTGGGGCACGTTCCGGCGGTGACGGCACGCCTGCTCCGGGTCGAGGCTACTCATGGTCGAGCCACGCGGCCACATGCTGAGGCGGGATTCTGATGACCTCGAACAGGGACGCGATGTACCGGCCTTCATCACCGGCCTGAGCGGGGTTGATGTACTCCCACACGATCTCGTGCTCGGGCGTCACCTCGATGGCGCGCCCGCGGTCGGTCTCGCTTATCAGCGTGTTGCCGTTCGGCAGCCGCTGATTGGACCCACACTGCGGGGAATGGAAGATGTTGTCCGCGTCTCCCTTGTACACCCAGACGATCTCCCTGGTGACGGGATCGAACTCCAGTATCCTCGACGCGCCCCGGCTGCCGCCGTTGTCGAAGATGAGCATGTGGCCGTTGTCCAAGACCGTCGGCTGATGCTGCTTGAGCCACGGCCCCTCCATTCCCCACACGACCAGTTCTCTCGCCATGTCGATCACGGCGATGTTGTCGAGTTCCCGGATGCAGATGAGGACATTCCCCTCGCGGAACGCGGGGTGCCGATCGGCCAGCCTGCCGTCCAGGACCTCGATGGTGTTCGTGTGGAAGATGTCACCGGATTCCTTCATGCCCTCCAGCAGATCCTGCCTGCCGGCTCTCTCGATCGCCTCGAGCTGCGAGACGCGCTCGAGTTCGTTGCCGTCGGCGTCCAGCACGACGATGAACTCCTCGAGGACCGGGCTGTCCGGGTGGATCAATCCCCCGAACCGCGCCCATATGAGCCGCGAGTCCTTGTCCACTTTGATCACGGCGTGCCCGTCGAAGATGGCCAGAACGTCGCCGTTCTCGAACAGGTACGCCCGACGCCAGAACCCCGCGCCCTTGCTGGACTTCGGGAGTTCACCACCCTGTCCGGCGCGCCATGCGTCCAGGAAGCTGTGATTCCACTCGTGGAGCACGTTGCCACGCATGTCCATCAGAGTCGCGCCCGCCGTGTGCCCGGACGTGTAGAGATTGAGGCCGTCCCACGTTCTCGCCTCGTCGTAGACCGTAACGCCCCAGACATCGGGTGCCTCGGTCGAGCCGGCGAGATACCCGAGCGACCTCAGCCGCTCCATCTCCTCCTCCTGCTCGCTCGTGAGTGCGCCCTCGCGCACCGGATGCCACCGTCCGCCCGGCTTCTCCCACTGCTCCTGCACGGCTGCGCCATCGGCGTCCCCGGAGCCGTCGCCACCACCACACCCACCCAGAAGGGCCGCGCACAGGAAACCGGTCAGGATGATCCGCGCCCCGCCGGCGCTTACGATGTCTCTCAAGTCGTCCCCCCGGGACCGAGTTCCTCCAGAAGAATGCGCGTCGCAAGCTCGGGGTCGGCCTTCCCGCCTGTTCGCCCGAGTACCTGCCCAACGAAGAACCGCATGAGCTTCATCGTGCCCGTGTGGTAGCGCGCTACCTCGTCCGGATGTGCGGCGAGCACCTCCCGGACCAGTGACCTCAGGGCGTCCTCGTCAGATACCGTCCTGAGATCCAGCGTCTCCACAAGCTCGTCGACCGGCCGAGTCGACTCCATCGCGGCCTCGAACAGCCGACGGGCGGCCGGCTCGCTCACCTCGCCGAGCAGGCGCAGTGCGATCACATCCGCCAGGCGCGACGGCAGAGCGGAGGTGCCGTCCTGCCCGTCGGTCGGGCCGCGCGACGCCGCCCGCGCCGACAGTTCCGCGAGCGTGATACCGCGCTCGTTGAGATGGCCCGCGAGGACCACCATCACCCAGTTGCTGACGGTCTTGGCGGCGCGGGGAGGCGCGTCGGGTCCCAGTCGTCTCAGCAGAGCGCCGACCGTGCTCTCGTACAGGCGGAGCATCGAGGGCTCCGCCGTCAGCACGAACGCGTCATACTCCGGGATCGCGTAGACCTCGACCAGACGCCGACGCGCCGCGCCCGGCAGTTCAGGCATCGACTCCCTCACGCGCTCGAGACGGCGCCCGTCTATCTCGAAGTCGACCAGATCAGGCTCGGGGAAGTAGCGGTAGTCCGATGCGCCCTCCTTGGAACGCATGGGAACGGCACGCTCTCTTGATCCGTCCCACAGGAGCGTTTCGTGAACGACCTTCCCACCGTCCCGCAGCACGCGGGACTGCCTGTCGGCCTCATAAGCCAGCGCCTTGCGGACCGCCCTGAACGAGTTGAGGTTCTTGATCTCGGTTCGCGCGCCCATTTCCGTCGCGCCCCGCGGCCGGACCGAGATGTTGGTGTCGAAGCGAAGACTCCCCTCGTGCATCTCTCCCGAGGTCACGCCGAGACAGACCAGGATCCTCCGAAGCTCGTTTAAGAACGCGTCGGCCTCATCGATGTCCCTGAGGTCCGGGTGCGTCACGATCTCGACCAGGGGTACGCCGCAGCGGTTCATGTCGATGAGACTGCTGCCGGAATCTGAGTGCCCCGAGTGCACGCTCTTGCCCGCGTCCTCCTCGATGTGGATCTGGTGTATGCCGACACGCAGAATCCGACCTTCGAGCTCGATGTCGAGGTGCCCGTCTCTCGCCAGCGGCTCGGCGTGCTGGGTGATCTGATAACCCTTGGGCAGGTCGGGGTAGAAGTAGTTCTTGCGGGCGAAGCCGGCCTTGTCTGCGACGGACGCGTTCAGGGCCAGCGCAACCGCGGTGGCCAGATCCACAACGGCCTCGTTGAGCACAGGCAACGCGCCCGGCATCCCAAGACACACGGGGCACGTGCGCGTGTTCGGCGGCCCGCCCGTTTCGTTCAGGCACGCACAGAAGATCTTGGTGCGAGTCGCGAGCTGCGCGTGAACCTCGAAGCCTATGACGGATTCATACTCCAGTGCGACCTCCTACAACCCGGGCGGGGCCGGGAACACGCCGGCGGCGCGCTCGTAAGCCCGCGCTACCCGGAACATGACAGGCTCCCGGAACTTGTCGGCGACTATCTGAAGCCCGACGGGAAGACCCGACGTGGAAAGACCGCACGGGACCGACAGGGCCGGAAGACCCGCCAGATTGACCGGTACCGTGTAGACGTCGGACAGGTACATACTGACGGGGTCGTGGACCCGCTCTCCCAGTGCGAACGCCGTCGTCGGTGACGTCGGCGCAACCAGCACGTCGACGGATTCGAAGGCCTTCTCGAAGTCCCGCGCCAGGAGCGTGCGGACCTTCTGCGCCTTCAAGTAGTACTGGTCGTAGTAGCCGGCCGAGAGCGCGTACGTCCCCATCATGATCCGCCGTTTGACCTCCGCTCCGAACCCCTCGCTTCTGCTCATCCGATAGAGGCCATCGAGGTCCTCCGCGTGGTCCGTGCGGTGGCCGTACTTGACCCCATCGTACCGGGCCAGGTTCGCCGACGCCTCGGCGTCGGCCACAAGGTAGTACGCCGCGATGCCGAACCTGAGATGCGGGATGGAGATCGTCTGTACCGAAGCACCCAGACTCCGGATGATCTCGAGGGCGTCCCTCACTCTCTCCGCGACCGAGGGGTCCAGCCCGTCTGAGAAGTACTCGTCCGGGACACCCACGGCCAGCCCTTTGAGGTCGACGCCGGCGTCGCTGAGAAAGGGCGGCACCGGCTCGGCGGCGGTAGTCGAGTCCCGCGGATCCTCCCCCGCGATGGCCTCGAGGAGCGCCGCCGCCCCCGCGACGTCTCTCGACATGGTTCCTATCTGGTCCAGCGAAGAGGCGAAGGCGACGAGCCCGTATCTGGAGACCCGGCCGTAGGTCGGCTTGACGCCGACGACACCGCAGAACCCGGCGGGCTGTCGCACCGACCCGCCGGTGTCGGAGCCGAGGGCGAGCGGCACCTCTCCGGCCGCCACCGCGGCGGCCGAACCCCCACTCGAGCCGCCAGGCACCCGCCCGGCGTCCCAGGGATTGTGTGTGGCGCAAAACGCGGAGTTCTCGTTGGACGAGCCCATCGCGAACTCATCCATGTTCGTCTTGCCGACGAGGATGGCGCCCGCGTCCCGGAGCCGCGAGACCGCGGTCGCGTCGTACGGAGGTACGTAGCTCTCGAGCATCCGCGAGCCACAGGTCGTGGCAAGACCTCTGGTGGAAATGTTGTCCTTGACGGCGACGGGAACGCCGCACAGCGCGCCCTGACGCTTTCCGGCCGCGCGCCTCGCGTCCGCCGCCGCGGCCTCGGCGAGGATCTCACCGCGGTCACGGACGGTGACGAACGCGGACACGGTGGGTTCGACCCGCTCGACACGATCGAGCACCGACTCGGTGAGCTCCCGCGACGAGAAATCGCCCTCGAGAAGGCCCGCGCGTATCTGGGAGAATGTCAGTTCGTAGAGTTTCACTTCTTACCACACGTCGGCGCCCGGCCCTGCCCGGAGCGGCGCCTCAAGCCTGCGCGCCGGGAGGGGAACGCTAGTCGTTGGGAAGGACGGCCGGGACCCGGAACGCATCTTCGTGCCTGTCCGGGGCATTGGCTAGAGCCTCATCGGGCGGGAGCATCTCCCCCGGCTCGTCGCCGCGGAAGACGTTCCTCCGGCGCAGGACACGAAACGCCGGCTCGACACCGTCCGTATCGACTTCCTTGAGTTCCTCGAAGAGGGCGAGAATCCCGTTCATCTCGGTCGTGAACGCGACCAGTTCCTCTTCCGTGAACGCGAGCCTGGCCAGCGTGGCCACGTGCTCGACATCACCTTTCTCGACCGCCACCTTCGTCCTCCCGTCAGTCCGAGATGATCTCCAGCTTCCCGTACCTTACCATGATGCGCTTCTCAACGTCATCGGCGAATCTGATGCGCGCTATGGCGTCACCCGAGGTCCCCGCGAGCTCCAGCACGACGCCCTCGCCCCACTTAGCATGCCGCACCCGCGTTCCCGGTCCGAACTCCGGCGCTTCCTGGGAGAAACCCTCATAGTCGGGGAAGTCCGCCACCGGCCCGCGAGCGGTCCGCCCCCGACGCCGGCCCGCGGGGCCGCCGCGCGACCCTCGCAGGGACGGGTGCGCCCCGCGGCTCGGGACGGCGGAGAGAGACCGGGCCTCCAGATGCGACGGGTCGATCTCGTCTAAGAACCTCGAGGCCGAACGCAGGTCCATCACACCCGCCCGCCTCCTCGTGTCCGCGGCAAACAGGTGAAGCTCGTCCATCGCCCGGGTCATGCCCACGTAGAAGAGCCTGCGCTCCTCCTCGAGTTCTTCATCGTCGCGGAACGCGGACTCGTGAGGCAGGAGCCCGTCCTCCATACCCGGGATGAGAACGACGCCGAACTCGAGGCCCTTGGCGTTGTGCAGGGTCATCAGCGAGACGGCGTTCGCACCGTCGGCCCACCTGTCGATGTTCGCGACCAGCGACACAGTCTCGAGGAACGCGGACAGGCTCTCCTCGCCGCTCGACTCGACGAACTCACTCGCGGCCGACACGAGTTCCTGCACGTTCGCGATGCGCTGCTCCGATTCCTCGGTACCGCTCCTCTTCAGCCACTCAAGATATCCGGTGTCCGCAAGCAGCCCCTCGAGAACGGTGTCGACCGGGTCGCGCCCGGCTCTCTCGGTCGCGCCCTTGAGCACGCCCGCCAGCGCCTCGGCCGACCCACGGGCCGCGGCGGGGAGCCCGTCGACCTCGGCGCTCAAGGCGAGAGCCGTAAGCAATGAGACCCGTCGGTCGGCGGCGAACTCCGTCAGGCGTTCTAACGACCGCTCCCCTATCTTCCTCGGGGGAACGTTGACGATGCGAGCCAGGCTGACGGCGTCGGCGGGATTGGAGACCACTCGCGCGTACGCCAGCACATCCTTGACCTCAGCGCGCTCGTAGAACCGCACACCTCCAACGATGTCGTAGGGGATGGACGCCCGCCGCAGGCTGTCTTCGATCACTCTCGACTGCGCGTGCGTCCTGTAGAGCACGGCGAATTCGTGGTAGCCGCGCGTCCCCTCCGCCGTCAGCTCGACGACGCGGTCCCTCATGGCGTCGGCTTCCTGGTACTCGTTCGAGCACCTGACGAGCGCCACCTTGCGCCCGCCGTCCCTCTCGGTCCAGAGCTTCTTGTCCTTGCGCCGCTCGTTCCTGCTGACGACGTCGTGCGCCGCTTCCAGTATGTTCCCGGTGGACCTGTAGTTCTGCTCGAGCCGGAGCACGCGGGCCTCCGGGTGATCGTGCTCGAAGTCAAGGATGTTCGAGATGTCCGCGCCGCGCCAGCCGTAGATCGACTGGTCGTCGTCGCCCACGACGCAGATGTTGCGGTGCTTGGACGACAGCAGATTGACAAGCTCATACTGCGCGTGGCTCGTGTCCTGATACTCGTCAACCAGGATGTGCTCGAAACGCTCGGAGTACGCCGCCAGGACCTCCTTCGTCCCACGCAGGAGTCCGACGGTGCGCATTATCAGGTCGTCGAAATCGAACGCGTTGTTCTCGATGAGACCACCCTCATACTCCGCGTAGACCTTGGCAACGCACTCCTCGAAGTAGCCACCGCCGGTTCCCCGGTA
>JALGZG010000133.1 GCA_025782345.1 bacterium
GCGCATTATCAGGTCGTCGAAATCGAACGCGTTGTTCTCGATGAGACCACCCTCATACTCCGCGTAGACCTTGGCAACGCACTCCTCGAAGTAGCCACCGCCGGTTCCCCGGTAGCCGTCAGCGGTCAGGAGTTTGTCCTTGGCCCTTGATATCGCCGAGAGGACGGCCTTGGGCGCGAAGACCGAGGCGGAGACGAAGGTCCTCTCCATGCACGTCTTGACGAGAGCCAGTTGATCGGTCGCGTCGTAGATGGAGAACGACGCCGTCCACCAACCCCAGCTGGCCTCACGCCTGAGTATCCTAGCGCACACCGAATGGAACGTGCCGATCCAGGTTCCCTTCGCGTCGGCGCCCACGAGGTTGACCACTCTCTGCTTCATCTCTAGGGCGGCCTTGTTGGTGAACGTCACGGCAAGTATTCGACGCGGGCTCACTCCCAGTTCACGTATCAGGTGCGCGATCCTGTACGTCAGGACACGCGTCTTGCCGCTGCCGGCGCCCGCGAGCACGAGCAGCGGCCCATCGCCGGGAGCGTCCGGAGGACGGGCGCCCACGCAGGGCCGTTGTCCTGCCGCGGACCGCGCGACCGGGCGGCCGCGCGAACTACGGGCGGTTAGAACTCAGCGCCCAGGGCGAAGTGCGTCACAACGTCGCCCGCGCGTCGAAGGTCGGTCGGCCACGCCCAGTCGAAGCGAACAACGAACATCGAGAGCCGCATTCTGGCGCCGACTCCGTGGCTCGCCTTGATGCCGGACAACCTGGTGCCGGACGCGCCCCGGACGACACCGCGGAAGTCGTCGTCCCACGCGGCGCCGGCGTCAATGAACGCCACGCCCCTCAGGCCCCACAGGGACAGCGGGATGGGCGAAGCGATCTCCAGGTGGTCGATGAAGGGGAAGCGGAACTCGATGGAAGTCGTTGTGAGGTTCCGCCCGTGGAAGACGAAGTCCCCGTACCCCCGAAGGCTGTTGACGCCACCCATGTAGAAATTCTGCGCGTTGCGCGACGAGCTCCTCGCCGCGACGAACTTGAGCGCGACACTGTGTCTGACGCCGAGCCTTATGTACCTCCGCACGTCGGCGATGCCGGTCAGGTAGCCGAAATCCCCTCCCGATTCCCAGGCCCGCTGCAGCACGATGGAGGACCTGCCGCCGCTCAGAGGACCGATGGAGCCCCAGAGGGTCGTGTCGTTCACGAATCGCACGCTCGGGATAATGAGCGACCGCGCGATTCGCTCATCCGTCAGTTCGACATACCCGTCGTCGCTTATCTCCGCGAACTGCCTGTTCATAGAAATGGCCGAGATGTCGAACTCCACGCGGGTGAAGACGCTGAACGGATACGAAACCCCGGCCGACAGGCCGTAGCTTCGCTCGGTGAAGTACCGCCTCTCGCCCAGATCCTCGCCGAGCCACGTGCGGTCGGAGTGGTAGTAATTCTTGAAGTTGTGCAGGCCCAGTGAGAAGTTGGCCCTGTGCCCCCGGTGCTCGTAGAGCAGGTGGAAGTTGCTGGATTCGAGGCTCGAGAAGAAATCGGTGGCGATGTAGAAGCGGTGGTTGCCGAGCACGTCGCTCACCGCCATCTGCGCCGCTGCGCTGAAACCGTACCCCGACGTGTAGGTGAATCCCCCGTTGACCCAGTCGGGCGTGAAACGGGGCCTGTACCTCTCGACGGCCCCGATCCTACGGATGTCCTCATCCCCCGGCACGGGACCCTCGACCAGTGTCTGTGGATCGCCGTCGGCGCCGACGGCCGCTCGGTAGGCGGCGCTGGCCTTGGCGACCGTGGCGCTGCTGTCGGCGTGCCCGTCGGCCGCGAACTGAGGACCTGCCACCTGCTCCTGCTCCTCATCAGCCGCAAGCGGAGGGCCCATCACCTGCTCCTGCTCCTCATCAGCCGCAAGCGGAGGGCCCATCACCTGCTCCCGCTGCTCGCCCGCTGGCTCCCCGGGCAGCGCGGCCACGGCGGCATCCGCCTCCTCTTCAGCTCCGGCGCCCGCGCACGTCGCGGGGAACCAGGGCCCGTCGACCACCTCGCCACGGACGTAGGCGCCGTCGATCCTCGCCTCTCGCTCCCCGCCTGCGATCACGTCAGCGAAAGCCTCGAGCGGGGCCTTGACCGAGCCGATGTCCCACCCTCCCTCACCGTAGACCCCGAGAGCCATGCGGTCCCCGGCGGCCGACCAACTCGGCGAGGACACACCACCGATGAGATGCGTCAGACGCACGCTCGTCGAGCCGCGGAGGTCGGCCAGGTGGAGCTGCGGCGAGCCACTCGAATCAGACACGTAGGCCAGCCAGGACCCGTCGGGCGACCAGCTCGGCGAGTGCTCGTTCGCGACCGTCGCCACCAGTGTCTGAACGTCTCGCGTGTCGATGTCGATGGCGTACAGATCGTAGCTCCGTCTCAGGTCATCCCGGACCGGAGCGCCGCGGTCCGAGGCGAAGGCTATGAGGCTGCCGTCCGGCGACCAGACGGGCGCCCTCTCGTCAAAGAAGTCGTCGGTCAGCCGGATGAGATTCTCGCCGTCGACGTCAGTGACGTAGAGGTTGGAAGCTCCGGCGCTCGTGCCCACGAACGCGATGCGTTCGCCGTCCGGAGACCACGAGGGAGTGAACGCGCCGTCCAGGGCAAACCTGAAACTCGCCCGCAGCTTGCCGGTCTCCACGTCGACGATGTGAAGGGCGTCACTCGCACCGGCCTTGGCGATGAAGCACAGCTCGGTCCCGTCGGGCGACCATGAAGACCCGGGCCGAAGCACGTGAAGCGTCTCGAAGTCGTCCGAACGTTCACCCTTGACGGGCCTGCTGAGGAGGGTTCCGTCCAGCATGGACGCCACGCAGATGTTCGAGTATCCGCTGCGATCAGTAATGAACGCGACCCTCTGACCGTCAGGCGAGACCGCAGGACCAACGTTCAGATAGGAGTTGTCCTCTCTGTGATCGGTGACAAGCCTCAGAACGTCCTCGCCGCGATCCCTCTCGGACACCTCGGGCCAGTACCTCTCCTTGAGCGAACGCTCCCATTCCTTCGCGAGTTCGACCGTCGTGAATCCGGTCGCCTCCATCAGAGCGTGCTCGAGGTTGTGAGTCCTCGCGAGGGTCTTGACCGTCTCCTCGATCTTCTCGGGACCGTACGTGTCCGCGATGAAGCACAGCGCCGACTGGCCCTCCTTGTACACGAGGTAGCCCCCCCAGAGGTACTGGAGGGGGATGATGTCATCGGACAGAGTGAGGTCGCGGAGTATCATCTCCGCCTCGGAGTCCCATCCGCGCGAGACGTACTCGGCCAGCCCCTCGACGAACCACAGCGGGACGGGGTTGGTGTAGGCCTGCCGGATCACGGACTCGACGAGCCCGCCGTAGATAATGTCGAACATGAAGACGTGTGTCAGCTCGTGATAGAGGACGTGGCGGAGGTCCTCGTACGAACCAGTGAAGGGAATGACGACCCTGTTCTTGAAGAGCTCCATGAATCCGCCGACGGTCTCGCCGACGTGAGTGTCGGAGACGTTCGTCTGGCGGAAGTCGTTGTGCGATGCGTAGACGATGACCGGTATCACCGTCGTGAGCTCGTGCCCGAGGACCGTCTCGAACTCAGCGTTCGCGGCCTCGACTATGGTCGAGACGGCGTCCGCCAGGTCCTCGTAACCGTCGTAGTAATAGACGTCGAAGTGCTCCGTCTGGACGATGTTCCAGGTGAACGTGCCATACTGGACCTTGTTCCGCCCAAACCGCGTGGCGAGCGCGTCTGCTGGAACGAGATTTACCGTGACCAGAGCGGCGACGACTAAGGCTCCTGCGCGCCACGTTCTGAGCATCTCGACATCCTCCCGGGGGCTCCGGTCCGCTTCGGGGCGAAGAAGGGTGCCTCCTAGGATTCATTCTAGGCATCGCCTCGCAGTGTGTCAACTCCAGCGGTTGACTTCGCCGCTCTCGGCCGCGATGATGGTGCTCTCAAGCTCTCACAGTGGCTACGACGCGGAGGACAACACGGTGATTCAACTGCGCGCGTGTAAAGGAAGAACGGCGCCGCGCGTTGGGACGGCGGCCGCGGCGCTCGCGCTCGTCATTCTCATAACGGGCGGCTGCGGACCTGACGGAGGGACCGCGGAGCCCGGCGTCCCGGCTGCGACCGGGTCTCCCGGCGCACCCTCGATGACGGAACAGGACTACATCGCTCACATCGCCGCGCTGACGATCGCGGTCGAGGAGGGGCTGTCGGGCGAGGAGGCCGCATCACGGGCGATCGAGTTGGGCAGCAGGGGGCACTCGCGCGAGGAAGTGGAGGCATTCGCTCGAGCACTCCGCTCGCGCCCGAAGACGTGGGTAGAGATCGAACGTGAAGTGGACAGAAGGATCGGTGAACTCAGAAGCGCGGCCTACGATCCCGCCGGTGACGCCAAGAGGCGGTGACGACGGCGGAGAACGACCGCTCGTCCTGACGTCGGCTTCCCCCTCTACCCGAACGTGAGAGCGTCCCGGACGAGCAGGAAGACCATCAACCCGACAAAGAAGACGAGGCCGGTCTGCTGCCAGACCATGAGCTGCCTGTCGGTGAGCCCGCGGCGCCGCACCTTCTCGAGCGCCATGAGAAGGAGGTGGCCGCCGTCCAGGATCGGAAGCGGCAGCATGTTGATCAGGAACAGGTTGAGCGACATGAACGCCATGAATCCGAAGAAGTAGGTTGCCCCCCACCTGGCGCTCTCGCTGGCCAGCTGGATCACCTTGATGGGCCCGCCCACCATGCTCCCCGAGACCTGTCCGGTTGCCAGCCCGACGAAGAACTCCACTATCATCCGCAGGTTGACCGCGGTGAACTTCACGGCCGTCACGACGGCCTCGCCGGGGCCGAGTCGCCTGGTCTCCCACGGGCGCATTATGCCGATCATGCCGACGGTCCGCACGTCCGTAGTGCCAATGGGCTCGTCACCCTCCTCGGGGACGACGACGGCGCTCATCACCTCGCCGTTCAGCTCTTCGCCGAGGCTCTCGTATATGATGCCGCCGAGCTCGCTCCAGCTCTCGACGCCGACGTCGTCTATGGAGAGGACCAGATCACCGGCCGTGATCCCGGCTCTGTCCGCCGGGCCACCGCTCAGCACGTCGCCCACGATGGATGGGACGTACGCCGTCAATCCGAGGTCGAACTCGCCCGTCTCCTCGTTCCCGGCAATCACGAGAGTGATCTCGGCGACCTCGCCCTGGTCCCCACCGCGCCTGACGACCAGGTCGACGGACCCGTCCTCATCAAGGCCGGCGAGCCTGACCACGTCCTCCCAGCTCTCGACATCCGTCCCGCCGACCGACAGGATGTGGTCCCTCGGAAGAAGACCCGCGACGGCGGCCGGAGAATCATCCTCCACCTCTCCTACGACCGGCTCACCCAGCGTCTGGATTCCCGTGAACAGGAGAAGACCGGTGGCGACCAGCACGGCCCAGACGAGGTTCGTGATCGGTCCCGCCGCGACGATGATGGCCCGAATGCCGATGCGCTTGCGGAGGAACGTGTCG
>JALGZG010000225.1 GCA_025782345.1 bacterium
GCCGTCCCCGTAGCCCTCGACCGAGTCCTCGAGGATCCGGACGCCGATGCCACATGCGTACCGGCTCATGACGTTGGCCGTGTCGATGAGCATCTCGCCGCGCTGTGTCTTGCTTTTCAGACGAAGCGTCTTGGTCTCCAAGAATTGTGCGTGCCCGCCCAGCTCGGTCGCGGCGGCCTCGAACGACTGCCTTGTCCTGAGCGAGGAGTTGTAGAACATCATCATGAACGTCTTGCGCTTGAGAATACGCGCGTGCTCATCGCAGTACTGATCTCTCTTCATCTCGACCGCGAGGTCGAGCACTGCCTCGAGTTCGTCGACGCTCCAGTCCTGCGTGCAGAGCAGGTCGCGGCCCTTGAGGGAAACTCGCATCGTTCCTCCCCTACCTGTCCATCGTCAGGGCCATGACGGCCTTCTGAGCGTGAAGCCTGTTCTCGGCCTCATCGAACGCGGCCGACTGAGGGCCGTCGATGACCTCGTCGGTCACCTCATATCCGCGGTCGCACGGCAGACAGTGCATGTACTTCACCTCGGGAGCGGCCAGCTTCATCTTCGCCGCATCACATATCCAGTGCTTGTTCGCGTCGAAGAGCGCCTGCGTCGCGTCGAGGTCCGGGGCATCGGCGATGGGCGGGATGTTGTACTTCGACGTCCACGCCTTCGGGTAGACCACGTGCGCACCCTCGAAAGCGGCCTCCATGTCGTTCACGACCTCGAAGCTGCCGCCGGACTCCTCCGCGCGCTTGCGGGTGGCCTCCAGAACATCGTCGTTGAGCTCGAGTCCCTCGGGGTGCGCGAGCACGACGTCGCAGCCGACGGTCGCGGCCGCGATGACGGCGCTGTGCGGGACCGAGAGGGGCTTGTGCGCCGACGGGCTGTAGGCCCAGCTCATGACGAACTTGACGCCGTCATGATGTCGGCCATGCCCTGGCACGGGTGGTAGAGGTCACACTCCATGTTGATGACGGGAATCCGCTCCGTCCACCTGGCGAACTCGCGCACTATACGGTTGGCCTTGCCGTTCTGCCAGCCGACCGGGTCGCCGTAGATCCTGATGGAGAGGCCGTGTCCCATGCGGTCGAGCACGCGCGCGACATCGGACACGCGCTCGGTCGAATACGCCACCTCGTCACCCTCGAGCGCCGGGGTGTAGATCTTGCTCGGATCGAGGAAGTGAGCGTGCCCGCCCAGCTGCGTCATCCCCGCCTCGAAGCTGTTCCTCGTCCGCAGCGACTGGTTGTAGAAGATCATGAAGAGCGTCTGGTCCTCGAGATACTTGTGCGGTATGCCCGCCTTGAACTTCGCCTTGAGCTCGTCGGCGAAGTCGAGGATCTTGATGACCTCTTCCTGCGTGTAGTCGAGAATCGTGATGAAGTCCCTGCCCTTGAAGCTGGTGTCGAACATCCCGTCCCCCTCTTGCGTGTTTCCGATCTAGAAGCAGGCCTCTTCGAGAGCCCGCCTTGTGAGCACCTCAACAAGGACCGTCCTGTACCACGCGGACGCCCTGATATCATCAATGGGGCTCGCGGCTCGAGCGGCGGCGGCCGCGACGGCGCCCAGGAGCTCGGCGCGACCGGCCACGTCCATCCAGCCCGATTCGAACAGCTTCTCCGCTTCCATCGCCCTGATCGGCGTCGGCGCCACGGAACCGAGTGCTATCCTCACCGTGCCGGCCTCGGGCTCGTGCACGAGCGCGACCGAGACGACGGCGATGGCCAGGGCGTTCCGCTGCCCGGCCTTGCGATACGCGCTCCGTGCCACACCCGACGGGGCGGCGAAGGTGATGCCGGTGACGAGTTCACCAGGGCGGAGGACGGTCTGTCCAGGACCTGAGAAGAACTCCGGGAGGGGAACCTCGCGGCGCTCGTCCCCGTCCGATTCCACCACCGCCGACGCACCCAGAGCGACCAGGGCAACGGCCCCGTCCGCCGCGGGGGATGCGTTGGCCACGTTGCCGCCGATCGTCCCGCGAGCTCTCACCTGCGGCGCGCCGACCGTCCGGCAGGCGGCTGCGAGCACGTGCGCCGTCTCGGATACGCCCTTGTCGCGCGCCAGCGCTCCGTGCGTCACCAGCGCGCCTATCGTCGCGGACCCTCCGTAGCTTGCGGGTCCCACGCTCAGGT
>JALGZG010000094.1 GCA_025782345.1 bacterium
TGCGCGCCGCCAGGGCGCGGGTGTCCTGACAACGGAGAGGAACCGAGAGCGGGAATCCAACAGAGGGCGACTAGTGCCAGGAGACGTCATGCTCAGGAAATCCAGATGACCGAGCAACAGCAAACCTACTATCCACCGGGCGGCCTTTCCATAAAGGACTGCGCCCTAGTGGCTATCGCCACCGGGCGCAGGGCCCGGAACCTCAGAGAACTTCGGGACGGCATCGGCGAAGCCGCAGCGGCATCCGTCTACTACCACTTCTGGGGAAGCCTGCTGAGGCCGACCTTCGACGACCCCAGATTCCACAACGGATTCGCGATCTGGGCCGACCACGCGCTCCACAACACAGCATTGGCCGAGCGCCTCAGTGTCATCGATCCAACCGACTACCCAGACACCGACGAGCTGAGGAAACACGTGCTGGACATTGTTGACTCCGCGCTGGACGAGGGCAAGCAGATTGCCACCGCCCCTGACGACAACCTCTTTGATTTCATTCGCTCGCAGATTGTCGTGTTCGGAACCAGGCGGACGCTGGACGACCCGTCCGAACTCCCGAACGCGGTCGAGACGATGACGCGCACGAGCGTCTTCTACCACTTCATCGACGCCCGAAGAAGAACGCCGGGCTCGGTGGACGACTTCACGACGTGGCTCAGCGATATCGACAGAGAGCAGTACGGCGACCTTACGACGCGCCTCGCGAGCATCGACCCGTTCTTCGCAACACTGGTCGAGACCAGAGACGAACTCGCGCGGGCGTTCCGTGACTTCTTCGGGGGGTAGACGCGAATGCTCGATCTGCTTGCCCAGTACGCCGACGCGGCCGGGCCCTCGGTAGTGGGCCACCTCAAACAGCTCGCGATTCCTCTCAAGGGACTGCGCGTGGTCCACGTCAACTCTACCCGCGTGGGCGGAGGTGTCGCTGAGATACTGGCCAAACTGGTTCCGCTGAAGCAGGAGCTGGGCATCGACGCCACCTGGGAGGTCATCTCTGGCGACGACGGCTTCTTCCGAACCACCAAGACGTTCCACAACGCCCTCCAGGGGAGCACCGTCTCGCCGACCTCCCAGGAGCTGCGGCACTACGAGGAGGTGAACTCGGAGAACGCGGGCCGAATGCGCGAGCTGCTTGAATCAGCGGACATCGTCTTTGTCCACGACCCGCAGCCGGCACCTCTGCTCGACCAAGTCCCGAAGCGCCGTGGGAAGTGGATCTGGCGATGCCACATAGACGTCAGCCGTCGCTACCAACCGGTGTGGGATTACCTGAGCCCGTTCCTGAAGGAGTATGACGCGAGCATCTTCTCGCTGGCCGCGTTCGCGCAGAACCTCCCACACACACAGTACCTCATACCCCCGAGCATCGACCCCATCAGCGAGAAGAACATGCCTCTCGAGGCGCGCGACGTGCAGTGCGTCCAGGAGAAGTTCGGAATCGACCCGTCGAGAGAGATGATCCTCCAGGTCTCCCGATACGACAGGTTCAAGGACCCCGTGGGCGTCATCCAGGCCTACCGGCTCGCCAGGCGGTTCAGCCCCGGGCTCCAGCTGGTCCTCGCTGGCGGCGGAGCCGACGACGATCCTGAGGCCGCGGAGGTGATAGCGGAGACCCAGGAAGCCGCCGACGGAGATCCCGACATCAGGGTGCTTCTGCTCCCGCCCGACGCGCATCTGACCATCAACGCGCTTCAGAGGGCAGCCGACATCGTGCTCCAGAAATCAACGCGGGAGGGTTTCGGACTGACCGTGTCCGAGGCGATGTGGAAGGGCAAGCCTGTCATCGGAGGGGACACCGGCGGGATACGACTCCAGATCATCGACTCACACACGGGCTACCTCGTGTCGACGCCCGAGGGCGCCGCTCTGCGCATCCGCTTCCTGCTACACCACCGCGGGCGCCTTGAGGAGATGGGGACCCGCGCAAGGGACTTCGTCAGAGATAACTTCCTCCTTACCCGTCATCTGCGCGAGTACCTCACGGTCATGCTCTCGCTGGCCAATGAGGGAAAGGACAGGATCGAACTGTCGTGAATGCAGAGCCGCTCATAACCGGGGTAGATGGGATGCCCGGCTTCTGGGACAGGGTCAGGACGGCGGGAGAGCGCTGCCTCGTTCTGGACTACGACGGGACTCTGGCACCTTTCACGCAGAACCGCATGGAGGCCCGACCCCTCGACGGCGTCGTTGACGCGCTGACGGAGATTCGGGACGCGGGAACGACCTTTCTCGCTATAATGACCGGCCGGCCCATCTCGGAGCTCCTGGAACTGCTCGGGGACCTCGGCATCCCGCTCAGCGGCAGTCAGGGCACGGAGTTCCGCCGGCCAGATGGAACCACACAGAGACACGAGCCGTCGGGAGCAGTTGACAGGCGTCTCGTCAGGGCACAGAGCGAAGCCGAGGCGATTGCCCCTGCGAACAGAGTCGAGCGCAAGCTGGCCAGCGTGGCTCTCCACACAAGGGGTCTGCCGGAGGAGCGCGCCGGCAAACTTCAGGAGGCCGTGTGCGCCGCCTGGTCGCTGGACGCAGATGGTGGTGACCTCGAGTGCCGGCGCTTCTCTGGAGGCGTGGAACTCAGGCTGAAGGGCATCGACAAGGGAACGGCCCTCAGAGTACTCCTCGATGGCCGCCGCGAGGACGCACTCCGTGTGTACGTGGGGGACGACGAGACAGACGAGGACGCGTTCGAGGTCCTTCTGGATGGCGGCATCGGGATCAAGGTGGGGCCGCGCGGCGTACCCACGAAGGCCCACGGCCGACTAGAGAACCCCGAGGCCGTCAGGGCATTCCTCATGGCGTGGATTGGAGTGACCACGAGATGACAATGGAAATGCGCGAGGACGTGGTGCGGCGGCTGGTGGTCGTGTCCAACCGACTGCCCGTGGTCCTCTCGTCGAGTGACGGGAACTGGCGGAGCGAACCGGGTTCGGGCGGACTCGTAACCGCCCTGGCCCCGGTGCTGAGGAATCGCGGTGGGCTCTGGATCGGTTGGCCCGGCGCGGCGATCGAGGATGGGGTTCAAGAAGCTCTGGAGCAGGCCGTGAGCGATGCGGGCTACTCCCTGGTGGCTGTCCCTCTCGAAGCCGGTGAGGTGAACCGCTACTACCGCGGCTTTTCCAACGAGATAATCTGGCCGCTCTTCCATGATCTTCAGACGCGCTGCAACTTCGATCCGGAGTACTGGAACACCTACAGGGACGTCAACAGGAAGTTCGCTGATGTCACGGCCGCGCACACCGACGACGGCGACTTCATATGGGTGCACGACTACCACCTCATGCTGATGGCTCAGAACCTGAGAGAACTCGGAAGCCGCGCCAGGCTCGGATTCTTCCTGCACATACCCTTCCCCCCTCTAGACATCTTCGTCAAGTTACCCTGGCGCCATCAGCTGCTTAGCGCTCTGCTCGCGTACGACCTGGTGGGCTTCCAGACAATGCGGGATCGCCGCAACTTCGTTCAGTGCCTGAAGACGCTCGTGAACGGCACCGAGACGCGAGGGCGTGGCCACGTGTGCGAGATCTCAGTGGACGGCATGAGCGTGCGCGCGGGCGCTTTTCCTATTGGTATCGACTACCGGCAGTTCGAGCAGGACGCCGGAAGCCACGAAGTCGCTGAGAGCGCGTGGCACATACATGAGAACCTGCCCGATCGACAGATCGTCCTCGGCGTCGACAGGATGGACTACACAAAAGGGATACCCGAGCGACTGAAGGCCTTCGATCGTCTGCTGACGCGGCATCCGGAGCACCAGAGGAGGGTCACGCTGGTCCAGGTAGTCGTCCCGAGCCGCAGAGGCATCCCAGAGTACGAGGTGCTGAAGGCCGAGATAGAGCAGCTCGTCGGTCAGATCAACGGCCGGTTCACCGAGAGCTCCGCGTGGGTTCCAATCCACTACATATACCGCTCGCTTGACCACCTTCAGCTGCTTGGCTACTACCGCGCGTCAGAAATAGCGCTCCTCACGCCCTACAAGGACGGAATGAACCTGGTCGCAAAGGAGTACTGCGCCTGCAGTCTGGAGGAGAACTCCGTGCTGATTCTCAGCGAGTTCGCGGGCGCAGTGGCCGAGATGCAGCGCGGCGCGATCCTTGTTAATCCCTACGACGTGGACGGCGTGGCTGAGGCCATACACGAGGCCATCGTGATGCCGCCCGAGGAGCGTCACAGGAGAATGCATCTCTTGCGGCGGGCGGTGAAGAAGCACAATGTCTTCTGGTGGGTCGATTCGTTTCTCCGGGCATCCATCGAGAGGGACCTGGGGAGCTTCCCGATCATCGCGGACTACGTGCCGGACGCCTTCAACCCGGATGACGCCACCTGACCCCCGGTGGGATCACGCACTCACTGAGGCGCTTCACTCTGAACACGGGAAGCACACAACCCGGAAGGAGGCAATCCATGTCGGTGCGCAGGATGTCTTTTCTCTTCCTGGCGGTGGCGCTCGCTCTGCTGACCGGATGTGCCGGGGAGATGCAGGAGGATCCGATGTTGGCGGACAAGATAGCGAAGGCCGACGAGGTTTTCAAGAGCAGGCAGTACGAGGAAGCGGGCGTCCTCTTCGAGGAGATAGCGGGAGAGGCCGCGGGCGACAACTCGGCGTTCGTGGAAGCCGCGTCCATGCGGGCGAGAAGCTACCTCATAACGGAGAGGCTGGCCCGCGCGGCGGCAAAGGCCGCGGAGGCGGACCCTCTCGGCTGGTCGCGCTACCTCGGCGTGCGAGGGCGCTTTGAGTGGAAGGACGGTGACAACGAGACCGCGACGAGCACGTTCCGCGAGATGTTCGACTACTGCGGCGAGAAAGAACTCTGGGAACGGGCGGTCGATGCAGCGCACATGATTGCCATCACCGGCGACCAGAGCCAGAAGTTCGACTGGTCGCTCAAGGGCATCGAGATGGCAGAGAGGGGCGGGATGGACGGATGGCTCGGCCCGCTCTGGAACAACCTCGGCTGG
>JALGZG010000194.1 GCA_025782345.1 bacterium
AGCTTTCGGTGGAGCTGATCACGCCGATCGCGATGGAAGAGGGACTGCGGTTCGCGATCCGTGAGGGCGGCAGGACCGTGGGCGCCGGCACCATCACTAAGATCATCGAGTAAGAGAACAAGGGGGGCACCGCTTAGCAGAGGTGCTCGGGGAGAGAACCGAGATTGCGTGATATCGTCGTGCTCGCCTGCACCGCGTGCAAGCGACGCAATTACACATATACGAAGAACAAGCAAAAGCATCCGGACCGCCTGGAGTACAAGAAGTACTGCCGCTTCTGCAATAAGCACACGGTGCATAAGCAGACGCGCTAGGCGCGCTCGCAGTTGGTTGTGAGCAGATCCCGTTTGCGCGGGCCGGGAGTCGGGTCAGTACGACCTGTGATCCCGCGGCCAAAAGGTAGTCCGCCGAGCAAGCTTGTGCAGGCCTGTAGCTCTAATTTGGTAGAGCGCCGGTCTCCAAAACCGGATGTTGGGGGTTCGAGTCCCTCCAGGCCTGCCATAGTCTGCGCTCCTCAGGCGTCCGGTGAGGTGGTTATGTTTCAGAGGCTAGTCAAGTTCATCAAGGAAGTCCGGAACGAACTCAAGAGGGTCTCGTGGCCCTCGAGGGACGAGATCCGCGGTTCAACGACCGTGGTGATCGCCATCGTTCTGGTCCTCGCGGTGTTCATTGGCCTCGTCGACCGGGCGCTCACCTTCGTGGTAAGCATCGTCTTCGGTTAGACACGCCCGGACAGACGTTAGCCAGCATTGAGCACTGTCATCCCTTGGGCTGACTGCATGGAGTAGTCCGCAGTGAAGCTATGGTATGCGATTCATACGTACTCCGGACACGAGTTCAAGGTCCGGGAGAAGCTCCAGAAGACGATCTTGAGCTCGGGTCTCGATGATCGTTTCGGTCAGATAATAGTCGCGACCGAGGAGTTCGTGGAGATGAAGGACGGGAAGAGGAAGACCTCCGAGCGGAAGCTCTTCCCGGGCTATCTCCTCATTGAGATGGAGATGGACGACCAGACGCGTTTCCTCGTGACCAACACGCAGGGTGTGTCATCGTTCATTGGTGCGTCCATCGGGCCGGGGCAGGCAGAGAAGGTTCCGGAGCCTCTTCTTCAGGAGGACATCGACAGGATCCTCGGGAGGATCGAGCGCAAACCCTCGAAGGAGCGCCCGGAGATTCCGTATCAGGTCGGGGAACAGGTCTGCGTCATCGACGGGCCCTTCTCCGGTTTCACGGGGCTCATCGACGAGGTGGACGGAGAGCGCGGCAAGATAAAGGTCATGGTCTCGATCTTCGGACGTGCTACTCCGGTCGAGCTGGACTTCCTTCAGGTGGAGTCAACCTAGAGCGCGCCAGGAAGGCCGGCGCGAACCCGGCGGCGCTCGGGCCGCTGACGGGACGGACAGAGCAGAAGAGCGACACGAGGGAGAACAATGGCGAAGAAGATCATCGGAACCGTCAAGCTCCAGATCCCCGCGGGGCAGGCGACGTCGGCACCGCCGGTCGGTCCGGCGCTCGGTCCCTACGGGATGGACATTGGTGGCTTCTGCAAGCAGTTCAACTCGAAGACCCAGGGCCAGCCGGGGATGATCATCCCGGTGGTACTGACGGTCTACAAGGACAGGACGTTCAGTTTCATCACCAAGACGCCGCCCGCGTCGGTTCTTCTGAGGAAGGCCGCGGGTCTGGCGAAGGGCTCGGGCGTGCCGAATCGCGACAAGGTTGGCACTGTCACCCGCGCGCAGCTTCTCGAGATCGCGAAGCTCAAGGCGGTGGACCTGAACGCGGGGGACGACGAGGCCGCGATGCAGATGATCGCGGGAACGGCGAGAAGCATGGGTATCGAGGTCGTGGGATAGGTGGAGTGGTTGCGCTCCCTCTCCAAGGGGGCGGGCGTTACCGCGCGGCAATGCGGGAGGGCGCTCTCAAGGCGAGCGTCCGAAGGAAAGGAACTGACGGCATGAAGCACAGCAAGCGTTACGCCGGACTGGCGGAGAAGGTCAAGGCAGGAGGGCCCTACGAGTTCGACGAGGCCATCGAGCTTCTCAAGGCTTCCGCCGGCGCCAAGTTCGACGAGACCGCGGAGGTCGTCTTCCGTCTGGGAGTCGATCCCAGGCACTCCGACCAGCAGATCCGCGGCACGATAGTCATGCCTCACGGGACCGGGCAGTCTGTGAAGATCCTGGTTCTGGCGAAGGGCGAGAAGGTCGCCGAGGCCGAGGCGGCCGGCGCGGACTTCGTCGGCGCAGAGGACTACATCGAGAAGATCAAGGGTGGCTGGCTCGAGGCGGACACGGTCATAGCCACGCCTGACATGATGAAGGACGTCGGCAAGCTGGGCAAGATACTGGGCCCGAGGGGGCTCATGCCCAATCCGAAGACGGGCACCGTGACGTTCGACATCACGAAGGCCGTCACGGAGGCCAAGGCGGGCAAGGTGGAGTATCGCACGGACAAGACGGCGAACGTCCACGTAGTGTTCGGAAAGGCATCGTTCGAGGCAGAGCAGCTCAAAGGCAACCTCCTCGAACTCACGCGCGAGATCATCCGTGCCAAGCCCGCGGCCGCCAAGGGCATCTACATGAAGAAGGTCAGCATCTGCACGACCATGGGGCCGGGTATCGGTCTCGACATCGGGTCGCTCATTGACGCAACCAAGCAGTAGCCCCCAGGAGCTTTGGGGCATCGGGAGACGAGGACCAGGAAATGCCACTGACGAGATTGCAGAAGGAAGCCCGCGTCGAGGAACTCAAGAAGCAGCTCACGTCGAAGTCATCCGTGCTGGTCGGTGACTTCACCGGCATGGACGTGGCCACGGCCACCGAAATGCGTCGGAAGATGCGCGAGGCTTCGGTGGAGTACCGGGTGGTGAAGAACTCCCTGGCCAAGCTGGCCATGGAGGAGGCGGGGTTCGGCGCGTTGATGGAGCACATGACCGGTCCGAACGGATTCGTCATGACGGACGGTGACGCGGCTGTCGCCGCCAAGATCATGGTCGAATTCGAGAAGACCAAGAAGACGCCGCAGATTCGGGCGGGCATCATCGATGCCGCCATCGTTACGGCCGCGGACGTCCGTCGGATCGCCGAGCTTCCCTCCAGAGAGGTGCTGTTGGCTCAAATAGCCGCCGGGTTCCAGGCCCCTGTCGCGGGCCTCGCCAGGCTTCTGAACGAGCTTACGAGGACGCTGGTCGCCACGCTCGACGCGGTGGCCAAGCAGAAAGGCGCCGAGTCGGGCGCTTAAGAGCTTGAGGATTCAAGGACCTCTGATCGGTCAGAGAGGGCCGGCCGCGCCGGGGAAACGGTGAATCACCCCGGAGCATGTCTGGGCGGGAAGCCCCAGGATCGATCGAGGCAATCGGCAGCACATAGCAGCAGACGGAAGCAGCAGACAGCAAGACTGAGCGATCCTTTGAGGTAGCTAACACGTCGGAGGTGAATGATGGCAGACGAGAAGAACGAAGTCGTGGAGACGACCGAAGAGCCGGCGGTCGAGGAGAAGGTCGAAGAGAAGAAGGTCAAAGAGAAGAAGGCCGCTCCGAGCAAGAATATCGAGAAGATCCTGGACTCCATTGAGAAGATGACCGTTCTCGAAATGGCCGAGTTGGTCAAGGCTCTCGAGGACAAGTTCGGCGTCAGCGCGGCAGCGCCGATGGCCATGATGGCCGCACCGGCTGCCGGAGCCGCCGCTGGAGCCGATGAGGAGAAGACGGAGTGGGACGTCGTCCTCACCGAGACCGGCGAGAAGAAGTTCCAGGTCGTCAAGGTGATCCGTCAGGTAACCGACCTCGGTCTCAAGGAGGCCAAGGACATCGTGGACAACCCCGGCCAGGTCGTGAAGAAGGAAGTGTCGAAGGACGAGGCCGAGGAAGTCAAGAAGAAGCTCGAGGAGGCCGGAGCCAAGGCCGAACTCAAGTAGTGCAAGTGCTGGGCCCTCGCGGTCACAGCGGGCAGCGGGTCACCGGTGTTCCGCCTTGGAGCTTTCGAGCTCGAGACCGCGGGGTCTGGCACGAGCAGTACCGACCGCCCTGGCGGCTGTGGCGCCGCCCCGGTCGGGGGTTCTCCAGAAGTGCGGATGCCTGTGGCACCGAGCGCATCCTTGTCACCGGATGGAGGGTGAGAGAACATTGATCGGACCCCGAGTCGTAGAGAGAAAGACCTTCTCCAAGTTCCCGGTCGATCAGGAACTGCCCATGCCGAACCTGCTGGACGTGCAGCTCGCGTCCTTCAGGGCGTGTCTCGGCAGCGGTAGGTCGTACGACGGGGAGGCGTCGGGACTGGATGAGATCTTCAAGAAGTTCTTCCCCGTGGAAGGGCATCATGGGACATACACCCTCGAGTACAAGGGGTTCCGGCTGGGGCAGCCCAAGCACACGCTCCAGGAATGCCGCGAACGCAACCTGACGTTCGAAGCGCCGCTCAAGGCGACGCTGAGACTCGTCCGGTGGGAGCCGAGGGAGAAGGGACCGCGGAGATTCCTCGAGGCCGAGGAGGCCGAGATCTACCTCGGTGACATCCCCCTCATCACCGTGCGCGGAACGTTCATCGTCAACGGCGCGGAGAGAGTCATCGTCAGCCAGCTCCACAGGTCGCCCGGAGTCTTCTTCCAGGACAAGATCCACCCGAACGGGACGAGGCTCTACTTCGCATGTTCATCCGGACCGACAGGCGCCACCAGTTCAGGATGTCGACCTTCCTGCGCGCCCTGGGCTACTCGAGCGATGAGGACATCCGCGGACTCTTCTATGAGATGGAGACCGTGGAACTCCCGTCCGCCAGGCCGACGCGTGCTACCGCGCCGTGCGGCAGGTTGTTCGCCGCGCGCGTGGTCGACAAGGAGACCGGCGAGGTCGTGGGCGAGCCCGGCGACGTCATCGAGCCCAAGCACGTCAAGGCTCTGAAAGACGCGGGGCTGACCGCCGTCGACGTTCGCGTGACCGAGAAGGCCCGCATTCTCGCCCGCAAGGACGAGGAGCGAGACGCCGAACTGGTCGGGCGGATAGTCGCCAGGACCTACAAGCATCCGGATACGAAGGAAATCGTCGTCAAGAACGACGAGAAGCTTACTTCGACGGTCATCCAGCTGCTGCGGAAGGCCGGTATCCGTGAGATCGAGCTCGTCCAGATAGACGCCACCGACCTCAAGGTCATCGAGGCGACCTTGTCGCGTGACAAGACGCACTCGGAGGAAGAGGCCCTTCAAGAGATATACAAGACGATGAAGGGCGGCAATCTCCCGTCCATAGAAGCCGGGCGCGAGCTGGTCGACCGGATGTTCTTCGACCCCAACCGCTACGACCTGAAGAACGTCGGCCGCTACAAGATCAACCGCCAGCTCAGC